>NZ_AUCD01000038.1 GCF_000429585.1 Atopococcus tabaci DSM 17538 | reverse complement strand
TTCCGCAATTTTGTCAAAAAACATCAACTCACCCACAGTATGTCGCGTGTGGGCAAGTGTATTGACAACGGCCCAATGGAAAACTTTTGGGGCATCATCAAGGAAGAAATGTATCGTCTAAAGACCTACACGAGTTTTGAAGAATTAACGCATGATATTAAACGATACATTGACTTTTATAACACCCGACGGGTGACGTTGAAAATGGGCTTGAGTATTCCTGCATAAAAAAGCCATGCATGAAAAATCTCATACATGGCACAAAATATTTTGTTTATTTATCTGTCTACTTGACAGGGGGCAGTTCAACTTCAAAGTTCGTCCTTTTTTGTAGGAATATGATTACGCATCCTCTTCCGTCCTCCTTCTTTTGGATTTCGATTTAAATAGAATGCCCAGAATTTGAAGAGTGATGATTGGCATCATGGCCACCATGGCAATCATACCAAAGCCTTCACGCAGGACATTGGCTCCTTCGATCGCTTGAGCGGCGCCTTGCACAAACGCAAGAATGAACGTGGCAGTCATCGGTCCTGAAGCGACACCCCCTGCATCAAAAGCCATCCCAACAAACAATTTCGGTCCGATGAATGCCAGGCCAACCGCTATGATATATCCAGGCAATAAATAGTGCCACAATTGGACGCTCTCGATAAGGACCCGGACGATGGACAGCAACACGGCCAGTCCGACACCGATGGATAAAGCAGCCAGGACGGATTTCCGCTTCACGTAGCCATTGGTGACATCTTCAATCTGGTGTGTCAATACATAAACGGCCGGTTCCGCCAGAATGGTGACCAACCCCAACACAAAAGCCAAAAGCAATAAGTAGCCATTTGACTCAAAGGACGCCAAGCGAAACCCGATGATGCTCCCAACATCCATAAACCCAGCGTTGACGCCGACAAGAAACAGAATTAATCCGATGAATACATAAACCAGACCTTTCAAGATGCGTTGAAAAGCATAGCTGTGAAGTTTTAAAGAAGATACCTGATAAATGATGAAAACTCCCGCAATGGGAACCAAAGCGATGAGGATTTCTTGAGTGATTAGAGGGAATTCTTGCAGAAATGGAGTGAAAATGGAGTTTGTGGAATGCAGCTCCACGTCCAAGGATCCGGACATTTCACTTTGGCCGGACAAGATGCTCAACATCATTACGCCGATGATGGCGCCGGAAGAGGCGATTCCCACCAGGCCGAAGCTGTCTTTTTCAGATGCTGTCCCTCCTTTCCGCAGTGCTGCCACTCCTGAAGACAGCGCCAGCATGAACGGAACAGTCAATGCTCCTGTAGTGGCTCCTGAAGCGTCAAAGGCAATGGCCAAAAATTCCGGGGAAGTAAACAATGCCAACAGAAAAATGAAGCCGTAAATCGCCGCCATCAGTTTGTAAAGTGGAACATTGAAGACTACCCGCAACAATCCAAGGGTCATCAAGATGGCGATTCCAATGGAGACGACAACCAAAATAGTGGAATCTGGGATGACGCCGTTGGTGACCATGTTGACTTGATTGGCCAGTATGTGCAAATCCGGTTCAGCGATGGAAATGAAAAAACCTAAAAACAGACCGGCAACAACAACAATCCATACCTTGTTGCTCTTGGCAAGGCCTCTTCCTAAATGCTGCCCAATCGGGGTGATGCCGATGTCCGTTCCTAAAAGAAAGACGGCCAGCCCTAAGATGACAAGCGCCGCTCCGATCAGGAAACGCCAGAATACGAAGTTGTCCAAGGGAGCGATGGTCAAGTGGAGCAGCACCACGATCGTGACAATAGGGAACACCGCCGACACCACTTCTTTGAATTTATCCAATAGGGGGTTCACAACGTAATCACATCCTCTCGCTTTTTGTAACGTTTACATTTTACCATAAAAGAAAATCTGATGTTCATAAGAAGACAGATTCTGCATGTAAACAGAAACAGAAGTAATTTTTACATAGATTTACTCAATATTTACATTAACTCAGTATTATCTAAACATTCCTCCTATAAAGTAGGAGGTGAGGTTAAGAGAGACAGAAACACTAAATCTAAAAAAGAGGGATGACTTAATGAACTGGACAAAAGCAGGTAAAGTAGTCGCGACATTGGGAACGGTATTGACGTTGGCAGCATGTGGCAATGGTGGAGAAAACTCAGACGCATCTGCAAACGGCGGCGAATTCGATGCTTCGCAACCAATCAACGTGATTACTCGTGAAGAGGGTTCAGGTACACGTGGAGCATTTACTGAACTCACAGGAGTTCTTGTAGAAGAAGGCGACACAGAAATTGACAACACATACGCTGGAGCAACGATCCAAAACAGCACAAACGGCGTGATGACTACAGTAGCTGGCGACCAAGCAGCGATCGGATACATTTCTACCGGGTCTGTGGATGACTCTGTTAAACCAGTGAACGTTGATGGAGCAGAAGCAACACCGGAAGCAATCAAAGACGGTTCTTATCCGATTGCTCGTCCATTCAACGTAGCATACAAAGGAGAATTGAGCGAAGTGGCTCAAGACTTCTGGAGCTTTATGTTCAGTGCGGAAGGACAAGAAATCGCAGTAGCTGAAGGGTACATCGAAGCTGTAGCTGACGCGCCTGCTTATGAAGCAGCTGAAGGGTTGTCTGGTTCTGTGAGCGTAGTCGGTTCCACATCTGTTACGCCTGTAGTGGAAGCAATGGCTGAAGAATACCAAAGCTTGAACCCGGATGTATCAATCGACATCACTTCCAACGGTTCTTCTGCTGGTATGACTGCAGCAATCGACGGATCCGCTGATATCGGAATGGCTTCTCGTGAGTTGAAAGAAGAAGAAGCTGCTGAGTTGACTGCTGAACCTGTAGCAATTGACGGAATCACAGTTGTCGTGAACAGCGAAAACCCTGTGGAAGACTTGACCATGGATCAAGTTCGTCAAATCTTCACTGGTGAAGTAACTGAGTGGAGCGAAGTTGTCGAGTAAGTAGAATAACGTGACATAGACATCTCAATAACAGGAGGGGGAGATTTTCCCCTCCTGGTTTTTTGCTGGTTAAAAGAAGTGATGCAAAAAAGAAAAGAAACTGATCTAAAACCTATGCTAAGATGAACTGACGCTCTGTTTTCAAAGGTGGTAGAAACGTTCATGCAGCTTTGCTAAATAAGAGACGTATTTGATTTTTAAGGAGTGAACAAGAAAAATGGCAAGAAAATACGAAGGCTTCATGAAAGGAGTTTTCTTTCTTTCAGCGATTGTATCCATTGTCGCTTTGATACTGATTATTGTCTTCATGTTTGCAGGTGGTGTGCCCTTCATGTTGGAGTACGGGCTCGGAGATTTCCTGTTGGGACAAAAATGGACACCGTCTAATACGCCGGCTTCCTTCGGCATACTTCCAATGATCCTAGGGTCCATTTTCGTAACGATTGGGGCGGTCGTCATCGGGGTGCCGATTGGCGTATTGACCTCCATTTTCATGGCAGAGTTCTGCCCGCCGAAATTATATAAATGGTTGAAGCCGGCTGTGAACTTGATGGCAGCCATCCCGTCCGTTGTCTATGGATTTTTCGCCTTGCAGTTGATCGTACCGATTATGCGCAATTTTGTCGGCGGAACAGGGATGAATATGCTGACAGCGATGATTTTGTTGGGCATCATGATCTTGCCCACAGTCATCGGACTGTCGGAATCGGCTTTGCGTGCCGTTCCTCGTTCATACTATAACGGTGGTGTGGCGCTTGGTTCAACGCATGAACGGACCGTCATGGCTGTGCTTGTACCTGCTGCCAAATCAGGAATCATTTCCAGTGTGATTTTGGGTATTGGACGTGCAATCGGTGAAACGATGGCGGTTGTCTTGATTGCAGGAAACCAACCAATCATGCCGAGAGGACTGACATTCGGAGTACGGACGTTGACAACCAATATTGTCTTGGAAATGGCCTATGCTGCCGGAGAACACCGAGAGGCATTGATTGCAACGGCGGTCGTCTTGTTTGCATTCATTCTGATTATCAATTCTATCTTCCTTTACGTGAAAAATAAGGAGGCGAAATAATGCCCACTGAAACATCGACTCTGACGACTCAAAAAACTCGTAACACGAAGCAACTGTCCAGTAAGCTGATTCGTCTCTTGGTTTATCTTTCTGCGGTAGTGACTTTCGGATCGCTATTGTTTATTATTTTGTTTATATTGGTGCGCGGGGTGCCGTACATTACCCCAAGCTTGTTTGAGTGGAACTACACCACCGACAACGTGTCCTTGCTGCCGTCGTTGCTCACCACTTTGATTGTGGTCGGCCTGTCCTTGTTGATTGCTACCCCAATTGGCGTTTTCACCGGATTTTATTTGGTTGAGTACGCAGACCGCGGCAACAAAATCGTCAAAGCCATCAGTATGGCGACGGACACATTGGCTGCTGTACCGTCCATTGTATACGGATTGTTCGGAATGTTGTTCTTCGTTACTTTCCTTGGGTTCCAGTATTCGGTTATCTCCGGGGTGTTGACAGCAGTGATCATGGTTCTTCCATTGATCATCCGTTCAACTGAAGAGGCGTTGTTATCCGTCGGTATGCCACTTCGCCAAGCCAGCTTTGCGCTCGGGGCAGGAAAGTTGCGTACCATCTTTACGGTTGTGCTTCCGGTTGCGATGCCGGGAATCTTGTCCGGTGTCATTTTGGCGAGTGGACGGATTGTCGGAGAAACAGCCGCATTGATGTACACCTTGGGAACATCAACCAACTTGCCGACCGATTTGTTCAGTTCAGGCCGGACATTGGCTTTGCACATGTATGTGCTGTCCAGTGAAGGTCTCCACGTAAACGAAGCAAACGCAACAGCGGTGGTCCTTGTCGTGTTCGTACTAGTGATCAATGCTCTTTCTACTTACTTGAGTAAGAGATTGAGTAAAGGAGGAAAATAAATGAATCAAACAAAAATGACAATCAGAGACTTAAATTTATGGTATGGTGATTTCCAAGCATTGCATGGAATGGATTTGGAAATTCCAGAGAATGAAGTGACTGCTTTTATCGGTCCTTCCGGATGTGGAAAATCGACATTTATCAAAACATTGAACCGAATGAACGATTTGGTGCAAGGCTGCCGCATTGAAGGAAATGTTCAATTGGATGGTGAAAACATTTATTCCCACCGCTACGATGTGAACAACTTGCGTAAACGCGTAGGCATGGTTTTCCAACAGCCGAACCCATTCCCGAAAAGCATTTATGACAATATCGCATACGGACCGCGTACCCACGGAATCCGTGACAAACAGCAGTTGGACCAAATCGTTGAAGAGAGTTTGAAAAAAGCAGCGATTTGGGATGAAGTAAAAGACCATCTTGACCGGAACGCATTGTCCATTTCTGGTGGTCAGCAACAGCGGATTTGTATTGCCCGTGCGCTTGCGATTCAACCGGAAGTCCTCTTGATGGACGAGCCGACCAGTGCGTTGGACCCAATCTCGACTGCGAAAATTGAAGAGCTTGTCACACAGCTGAAAGAAGATTACACTATTGTCATGGTGACACACAACATGCAGCAGGCATCACGTGTCTCTGACAAAACAGCATTCTTCTTGAATGGATACATCGTGGAACACGGTGACACGCGTAAGATTTTTACCAATCCGGAACACGAACAAACAGAAAACTACATTTCTGGACGTTTTGGTTAATTTTGTTAATAAGAAAAATCGAGGTGTAGAGATTGAGACAAGCATATGAAGAAGAACTAAAACAACTGAACATCAGCTTTTTCCGTATGGGACGGCTGGTGAACGAAGCCATTTATAAATCGGTTCAAGCCTTTGTCAACCACGACAAAGAATTGGCGAAAATCGTCATTGAAGAAGATGAGAAAATCAACCAGATGGAACATGACCTGGAACAATCTTGTATTGAACTCATCGCTCTTCAGCAGCCGGTAACCACAGATTTACGAAAAGTCATCACTGTCATGAAAGCCTGCGCTGATTTGGAGCGTATGGGAGACCATGCAGTAAGTATCGCTAAATCTACTATCCGCGTAAAAGGCAACAAACGCGTGTACGAAATCGAAGAACTCATATCCCAAATGGCGGAACGAGTGAAAGAGATGGTGCATTCTGTGTTAGATGCCTATACCGTCGATGATGTCGAACAGGCAAAAGCGGTCGCTGAAGCAGATAAAAAAGTTGACCAAATGCGCCGGGATATTCACGCGGAATGCATCGAATGGATCAAGCAGGATTCTGAAGTGGTCGTCGGCAGCACGGATTACATGTTGGTGAGCACCTACATCGAACGCATCGGTGATTACGTCACCAATATCTCTGAATGGATTTTGTATTTGAAAACTGGTGAGATTGTGGAGTTAAATACTCATCATCATTATCCGGAAGAGAATTAAAATTTGTTAAGCAGGTAAAATATAGAGATCTCAGGAGAACAGACCGTTTTCCTGGGATCTTTTTTGGGTATATAAGAAATTATTAATTTTTCGCCCATATATTTACACAATCTTTACAAAACTGAAACGGAGACTTTACGTTGGGTCTTTATACTAAGTTAGGATAAAATTGTAAATAAAATGTATTTTTATATTAGGAGGCAACTATGAAACGAATGAACGTTCTGAATAAGATGTTGTTCCTGTTGTCTGGAATCATTTTCTTGTCTGCATGTGGCCCAGTGGTAGAGGAAGAATCAATCACAGCCGTGGGTTCATCAGCTATGCAGCCGCTTGTCGAAGCAGCCGGAGAACAGTATTCAGGAGAAAACTTTGGGAAATTCATCAACGTCCAAGGAGGCGGAAGTGGAACGGGTCTCAGTCAAATTGCTGCTGGAGCGGTAGAGATTGGAAACTCGGATATTTTTGCGGAAGAAAAAGAAGAAATTGATGCGTCGCAGTTGAAAGATCACTTGGTTGCCGTGGTGGGGATCACCCCGATTGTCCATCCGGACATCGACGTGTCGGATGTGAGCAAAGAAGACTTGGCGAAAATTTTCACCGGAGAAATCACCAACTGGTCTGAAGTCGGCGGACAAGATCTCGAGATCGTCGTATTGAACCGGGCAAGCGGAAGTGGAACACGCGCCACTTTTGAAAGTACGGTGTTTGAAGAAGGTCAAGAAGCCATGGTGACACAGGAACAAGAATCCAGCGGAACCGTACGCTCCATCGTTTCCAGCACTCCAGGAACCATCAGCTATATCGCATTCCCTTATGTGGATGACAGCGTCAAAGTACTCTCCATCAACGGAGTGGAACCAGCCGATGAAAACGTGGTGACGGACGATTGGTTTATTTGGTCCTATCAGCACATGTACACAAACGGAGAACCAGAAGGATTGACAAAAGACTTTATTGAGTATGTTTTGTCTGAGCCGGTTCAAGAGAACTTGATTCCGCGCCTGGGATACATTCCAATCACTCAAATGGAAGTTCAAAAAGATGCGGAAGGAAACATCATCGAAACAGAATAAAAGATATATGGAGCCGATACTGGTGAGAAAACGGCTTATCCAATACTACTAGAGGAGGTTCACCCTTGGAACAGATCAAGGATACGCAACCAACCCGTTCCACGAAAAGAAACCAGGAACGTTTTGGGAAAACAATTAGTTTGATTGCCACGCTGTTGATTGTATTGGTGGTATTGTCCATCTTGTTTTTCGTACTCAGCAGAGGGCTGCGGACATTTACGCAGCATGATGTCTCTGTCCTAGACTTTTTCGCCGGAACAGAATGGAGGCCGGGAGAAACGGATGATGCAGGCAATGCATTGGTAGGCGCACTGCCGATGATTGTCGGATCATTTGTCGTGACGTTGTTGTCGGCTTTGTTGGCAACGCCGGTGTCCATCGGCGCAGCCGTCTTTATGACGGAAGTGTCTCCAAAAGCCGGAAAGAAAATTTTGCAGCCGGCCATTGAGTTGTTGGTCGGAATTCCATCTGTTGTCTACGGATTTATTGGATTGACAGTTGTCGTGCCGTTTGTCCGCCAATTGGTCGGAGGAACAGGTTTTGGTATGTTGGCCGGAACGCTGGTGTTGTTTGTCATGATTTTGCCGACCACCACCAGTATGGCTGTGGATGCGTTGAACGCCGTGCCGCGGCATTACCGGGAAGCGTCATTTGCAATGGGCGGCACCCGCTGGCAGACAATTTACAGAGTGGTTCTGCGGGCAGCGATGCCGGGATTGTTGACGGCAATCGTCTTCGGGATGGCACGTGCTTTCGGAGAAGCTTTGGCGGTACAGATGGTCATCGGGAATGCTCCGGTTCTGCCGGACAGTTTTACTACACCGGCTTCTACGCTAACAAGTATTTTGACGATGAACATGGGGAACACAGTATTTGGTACATTGGAAAATGACGTGTTGTGGTCCTTGGCATCCATCCTCTTGGTGATGTCATTGGTATTTAACATTGTGACACGTTGGATCGGGAAGAAAGGGGCAATCAAAGGATGAATCCAAAAAAAGTAGATAAAGCGGCCATTGCGGTACTGTATGTGCTGGCGGCTCTGATTGTCCTGATTCTTGCCAGCCTGTTGGCCTTTATATTGATTCGAGGAATTCCACAGTTCTCATGGGAATTCTTCACCCAGCCGGCCAAGACGTTTGAAGAAGGCGGCGGAATCATCATTCAGTTGTTCAACTCCTTCTACATGCTGCTGATAACGTTGCTTATCAGCACACCGGTGGCTTTGGGGGCGGCGATTTATTTGTCCGAATACGCTCCACAGAATGCACTGACGGATTTTATCCGTACGGCTATTGAAGTATTGAGTTCATTGCCGTCCATTGTAGTCGGATTGTTCGGTTACTTGATATTTGTTATTCAATGGGGATTCGGATTCTCCATCCTGTCAGGTTCATTGGCGCTCATGATTTTCAACTTGCCTCTCTTGACACGGACGATCGAGGATGCGTTGCGGGCCATTCCGGGCGCTCAACGCGAAGCCGGATTGGCATTGGGGCTTTCCAGATGGGAAACGGTCACCCGGATTGTATTGCCGGCAGCGATGCCAGGGATTTTAACAGGAGTCATTCTTTCTGCTGGCCGGATTTTCGGAGAAGCGGCCGCATTGATTTACACCGCCGGACAAAGTGCGCCGGCGCTGGACTTCACCAACTGGAATCCACGTTCAATTTCCAGCCCGTTGAACATCATGCGTCCAGCTGAAACATTGGCTGTTCACATTTGGAAAGTCAACAGTGAAGGAATCATGCCGGACGGTGCAGAAATTTCAGCAGGAGCTTCCGCTATCCTTATTCTTGCAGTATTGCTCTTTAACTTGCTCGCACGTTATCTGGGACGGAAACTGCAGCAAAAGTTGACGTCTGCTTAATCAGTCCACAAATTTTGAGGAGGAACAAAACGTATGGCTGTTCGCCCAATTGAAACGGATGTAACGAAAACAAGCATTAAGAAGTTGCCGGAAAATCTCACGGGAGTCATCTCAACGGAAGACTTGCATGTATACTATGGGGATTTTGAAGCCATCAAAGGCGTTTCCTTGGAGTTTCCGAAAAACCAAATCACTGCTTTGATCGGACCGTCCGGGAGTGCCAAATCCACGTATTTGCGCTCATTGAACCGAATGAACGATGAAATCAAAGGTGCAAAAGTCACAGGAAAAATTTTGTACAAAGGACGGGACATCAACGCTTCCGATGTGGATGTATATTCTGTCCGCAAGCAAATCGGTATGGTGTTCCAACGTCCGAACCCTTTCAGCAAGTCCATTTACGAAAACATCGCCTTTGCGTTGAAACGCCACGGCATCAAAGATAAAAATGTTTTGGACGAAGCGGTGGAAACCAGCTTGAAACAGGCGGCTTTATGGGACCAAGTGAAAGACCGTCTCCATGAAAGTGCCATCGGAATGTCCGGCGGTCAGCAGCAGCGGTTGTGTATCGCACGGGCAATTGCCCTGAAACCGGATGTCCTTCTCTTGGACGAGCCGGCCAGTGCGTTGGACCCGATTTCCACCGCTCAAGTGGAAGAAACGCTGTTGGAGTTGAAGGAAAACTACTCCATCGTCATCGTTCCCCACAACATGCAGCAGGCATCGCGTATCAGTGATTATACCGCTTTCTTTCATTTAGGGAATGTGTTGGAGTACGATGAAACACGGACCGTTTTCACGCGTCCGGCCATTCAAGCGACGGAAGACTATGTATCCGGGCACTATGGATAAGTAAAGGAGGAAGGACACTTGGCAGCACCAGTCATTGAAACAAAAGATGTGCATTTGTATTATGGCAGTCACGAGGCGTTGAAAGGAATCACGCTGGACTTCAATCCCAACGAAATCACCGCACTGATTGGTCCTTCCGGATGTGGGAAATCCACATATCTGAGGACTTTGAACCGGATGAACGACTTGATTCCCGATGTGACGATCACAGGGAATGTCTTATACCAAAATAAAGACATCTACAGCCCTTCTGCGGATAAAGTCGAATTGCGTAAAAAAATCGGCATGGTTTTCCAACAGCCGAACCCGTTCCCGTTTTCTATCTATGAGAACGTGGCTTACGGACTCAAAATATCCGGCATGAAAGACAAAGCAAAAATCGATGAAATAGTAGAAACCAGCTTGAAAAAAGCGGCCATCTGGGATGAAGTGAAAGACAAACTTCACAAAAACGCATTGGCGCTTTCCGGCGGTCAGCAACAACGCGTGTGTATTGCCCGAGTATTGGCAATTGAGCCTCAAGTCATTCTGTTGGATGAACCGACCAGTGCTTTGGACCCGATTTCCAGTGCAAAAATTGAAATGACCTTGCAGGAACTGAAAAAAGACTATACGCTCATCATTGTCACACACAATATGCAGCAAGCTTCCCGTATCTCCGACCGCACAGCCTTCTTCTTGGACGGTCGTTTGATCGAAGCGGATGAGACAAGAAAAATCTTCACCGCACCTCAACAACAAGAGACCGAAGACTATATTTCTGGACGATTTGGCTAAAATTCGGCATACTAGAGATAGAAGTTAAGGAAAAGGTGGGAAAGAGATGAGAAGAGCTTTTGAAGAAGAATTAGACCAATTACATGTCCGTTTTTTCCAAATGGGCAGACGGGTAAACGAGGCCATCAATAAATCGGTCAAAGGATTTGTCAATCACGACAAAGAAGCGGCCAAGCAAGTCATTGAAGAAGATGCAGTCATCAACCAATTTGAGCACGACTTGGAACACGAGTGCATCGAGTTGATTGCTTTGCAGCAACCGGTGACCACGGACTTGCGGCGTATCGTGATTGTCATGAAGGCCATCGCGGACTTGGAGCGTATGGGAGACCATGCCGTCAGTATCAGCAAGTCCACTATCCGCGTTAAAGGGACCAAACGCAACGAGGAAATCGAGCAATCCATATCCGATATGGCGGACATTGTGATGCAGATGATGCGCGACGTTTTGGATGCTTTTGTAGTGGATGACGCGGAGAAAGCTGTGGCAGTGGCCCAACAAGACATAAAAGTGGACCGCATGCGCAAAGAAATTTACCAACGATGCATCGAGGACATGAAAAAAGATCCCGATCTCGTATTGGGAGCGACCGACTATATGCTCACAAGTACGTATGTGGAACGAATCGGTGACTACATCACCAATATTTGTGAATGGATCGTGTATTTGGATACAGGCGAAATCCAAGAGCTCAACACTCATCACCATGTAGACGACGAACTGAAAAACTAAACAAAAAGACCGGACGGAGAACTTTCTTGCCGGTCTTTTTTGTTGTCTTTTTATTGGCATATGTTAATATGAACATATGAACAGTCTTACATATAAAGAAAAGGAGACCGCTTGACTATGGATGAGAAGAAGAGTTTGGAACCGGAAATATTAGAAGAAGCAGTGGGGATATTTAAAATATTAAGCGATCCTACGCGGGTTTCCATCTTGTATTTGTTAAAGAAACAAGAATTGAACGTGGGCGCCATCTCGGAAGCATTGGAAATGGAACAATCGGCCATCTCCCATCAACTCCAATTGTTGCGATCCGCACGCTTGGTGAAGTCCAGAAGAGAAGGGCGTTCGGTCATCTACAGTCAAGAAGATGACCATGTCTACCAGATTTTGGATCAAGTACTCCTGCATGCTAAAGAAAAACAAATAGAAACCAATTCAGCACTTTAAAACGGCGCATCCAACGATGGAAGAGACTGACGTTTAGAAAGGACGGGTCACTGTGAAGAACGAATACATTGTACGGGGCATTCACTGCAAGGAGTGTTCCCGGGATATCGAAGAAAAATTTAACCAGTTAACAGAAGACAAAGACATTCACATTGATTATGAAAAAAGAAAAGCTTATATTCCGGAGAAGGTGGACATGGAGCAGTTGAAGCGGGTCGCCGCTTTTGAAAAAGTCTTATTGGAACCCGCTCATGAACACGCCGCTTCTCACGAAGACATTCCTGACACACATCATGGACACACTCATTCACACAGTCATGAAGTCAATTTTTCTTCCGGGGAAAAAGCTGCCCGGAACATGAAAATCGTATTTTTCATTAACATCCTTTTTGCGGTCTTGGAATTTATTTTTGGGGTGCTGTTCAACAGTGCGGCCATCTTGACGGATGCCGTGCACGATTTAGGAGATGGAGTATCCGTCGGCTTGGCGTGGTTCTTCCAAAAAATTTCCACCAAAGAACCCAACCAAAAATACAGTTTCGGCCACAAGCGATTTTCGTTGTTGGGGGCCTTGATCACCGGAGTGGTGTTGCTGGCGGGATCGTTCATTTTGATCCTGAACACTCTCCCGCGGCTGTTCAACCCGGAACCGGTGCACTATGAAGGGATGTTCTGGCTGGCGTTGTTTGCCATCGCCGCCAACGGCTACTCGGCATGGTTGATGAGCAAGGGCACGTCAGCGAATGAATCCATGATGAACCTGCACATGTTGGAAGATGTACTTGGGTGGATTGGTGTATTGGTCGTGAGTGTGGTGGTCCGGTTTACTGAATGGTATGTTCTGGACCCGCTTTTGTCCTTGGCGATTGCCGGGTTTATCATTTGGCAAACATGGCCGCAGTTCAAAAGCACAGCGGAGATTTTTTTGGATGCTGTGCCGCAAGAATTGGACAAAAAGAAAATCGAACAGCAGATCACAGACATCTCTGGAGTACACGCTTTGTCTCATTTGCATCTATGGTCCATCGATGGGGAAGAACACGCCTTGGCCGTGACGATCAGTATTGAGAAGCTGACATTGGAAGAACAGGAAGATGTGAAAGAGCAAATCCGGCAAATTGTGGCTCCTTACAATATCACACATACAACCGTAGAACTTGTGCACGATTCCGAACGCATTCTTAATTGACACGCAGCAGACGAAGACCAGTTATTTTTCCGGTCTTCGTTTTTTTGTTTGCATACTCTGTTTCCCTGTGGTAGGATAGTAGAAATTTACCTACGAATGGGAAAAATGAAAGGATGAGTGCACATGGGAATGCATCAATACATTAAAAGCCTCAGTGACTTGGAGAACATTCACCGTTGTCCGGGCAAGTTTAAATACGAAGAACACTCTGTTGCCGCACACTCGTTCAAAGTGACCCAGATTGCACAATTTCTTGGAACCGTGGAAGAACAGGCCGGAAATGACATCAACTGGCGTTCGCTTTACGAAAAAGCCTTGAACCATGACTATACAGAGCTGTTTATCGGCGATATCAAAACTCCTGTCAAATATGCCTCTCCGACTTTGCGTGACCAATTGGCGGAGGTAGAAGAATCCATGACCGCCCAATTCATTGAAACTGAAATCCCGGAAGAATTCCAAATGGTCTATGCCGAACGGTTGAAAGAAGGGAAAGACGACACACTGGAAGGGAAAATTTTATCTGTTGCCGATAAAGTGGATCTTTTATATGAGTCTTTCGGTGAAATACAAAAAGGGAATCCGGAAGTGCTGTTCACACAAATCTTCGAAGAGTCGTTGAATACCATTCTGGAGTTCAAAGAAATGGACAGCGTCCGTTACTTCATGACGCACATCCTGCCGGAATTGTTGAGCGAAGAATTCACCAATCAAGAAGAACTGCATGAGATTTCCAACCGCATTTTGGAAGAACATGAAGTGGAACAAACGTTCGTTATATGATAGAATAAAATAGACGCAGTCACTTGAGGCACGGAATTTTTCCGGCCTCCTTTTTTGCCTTGTGCTTTAGGCATGAAGTTTTCAATCAAAGTTGGCATAATGAAAGCAAGCAATTCAAATCTAAATAAAGGAAGTAAACGATTCATGGCTAATGAAAATATCGTAGTTCGAGGAGCACGGTCACACAATTTAAAAAACATCGATGTGACCATCCCGCGTGAAAAGCTTGTAGTGGTCACCGGTTTGTCGGGATCTGGAAAAAGTTCCCTTGCTTTTGATACGTTGTATGCGGAAGGCCAACGAAGATATGTGGAAAGTCTGTCTTCGTATGCCCGCCAGTTTTTGGGACAGATGGACAAGCCGGATGTCGATAGCATCGACGGATTGAGTCCGGCGATTTCCATCGACCAAAAAACAACCAGCAACAACCCGCGTTCCACCGTCGGAACGGTGACGGAAATCAACGACTTTTTGCGGTTGATGTACGCTCGAATCGGAAAACCGATCTGTCCGAACGATGGGACGGAAATCACCAGCCAGACCATCGACCAAATGGTGGACCGTATTCTCGAGCTTCCCGAACGCAGCCGGATTCAGATTTTGGCGCCGGTTGTTTACGGGAAAAGAGGTCAGCATAAAAAAGTTTTCGAACAAATTCAAAAATCCGGTTATGTACGGGTACGCGTTGACAAAGAGATGCGCGACATTTCCGAAGAGTTCGACCTGAACAAAAACCAAAAGCATGACATCGATGTCGTCATCGACCGGATTGTGGTAAAAGAAGGCATTCGGTCCCGATTAGCCGACTCGTTGGAAACCGCATTGAATTTGGCGGACGGGTACGCATTGGTGGATGTGATCGGGGAAGAAGAGATTCTGTTCAGCGAACACTACGCCTGCCCATATTGCGGATTCACCGTTCCGGAATTGGAGCCGCGGTTGTTTTCTTTCAACGCCCCTTATGGAGCCTGCCCGGAATGTGACGGACTCGGCACCAAATTGGAAGTGGACGTCGACTTGATTGTTCCCGACTCCAGCTTGACTCTGCGGGAAGGAGCGATGGCTCCGTGGCGGCCGATCAGTTCAAACTATTACCCAGCGATGCTGGAACAGGCATGTGAACAATTCGGCATAGACATGGATACGCCGTTTGAAGATTTGCCGCAGGAACACCAGGACATCGTGTTGTATGGTTCTGGGGATACGAAGTTCCATTTCCACTACAAAAACGATTTTGGCAATGTGCGGGACAGCGACATTCCTTTTGAAGGCGTCATAAATAATGTCAATCGCCGTTACCACGAAACAAGCAGTGAGTTCACACGCGGTGTGATGCAGCAATACATGACTGAACTTCCTTGTGCCGTTTGTAAAGGGAAGCGTCTGAGCCGGGAAGCATTGGCTGTAAAAGTTCAAGGGAAAGACATTTCAGAAATAAGCGACTTGGCCATCGGAGATTCTCTTCAGTTTTTCAAACAGATGGAACTGAATGAGCAGGACCAGGCCATTGCCGCTCCGATTCGAAAAGAAATTGATGACCGACTGAGTTTCTTGCGCAACGTGGGATTGGAGTACCTCACGCTAAGCCGGAAAGCCGGCACGCTCTCCGGCGGGGAAGCGCAACGTATCCGTTTGGCTACACAGATTGGATCCAACCTTTCGGGAGTGTTGTACATCTTGGACGAACCGTCCATCGGCCTGCATCAACGGGACAACAACCGCTTGATTGACTCGCTTCAAAAAATGCGCGATTTGGGCAATACATTGGTGGTCGTCGAGCACGACGAAGACACGATGCTGGCGGCGGACTACTTGATTGACATCGGTCCGGGCGCGGGAGATGAAGGCGGCGAAATTGTCGCCAGCGGAACGCCGGAAGAAGTGTCAAAAGATGCCGCTTCTTTGACGGGTGCATATCTTTCCGGAAAAAAATTCATCCCCGTGCCTGAAGAGCGGCGCACCGAAGACAAAGGGGCCGTCCGTGTGGAAGGTGCATCGGAGAACAACTTGAAGAACGTATCCGTGGACTTCCCATTGGGCCGGTTTGTCGCGGTCACCGGCGTGTCCGGATCTGGAAAAAGTTCCCTCGTCAACCAAGTGTTGAAAAAGGCGTTGAAGAGAGAATTGAACCGGGCGAAAAAACGTCCTGGTGCATTCAAGAAAATCAGCGGCTACGAAGGATTGGAAAAGGTCGTCTCCATTGACCAAAGCCCGATTGGACGGACTCCGCGAAGCAACCCGGCGACGTATACGGGTGTGTTTGATGATATCCGCGACTTGTTCGCAACGACCAACGAAGCGAAGATGCGCGGCTACAAAAAAGGACGCTTCAGCTTCAACGTCAAAGGCGGGCGCTGCGAAGCCTGCAAGGGCGATGGAATCTTGAAGATTGAAATGCACTTCTTGCCGGATGTCTATGTCCCATGTGAAGTCTGCCATGGAACCCGCTACAACTCTGAGACGTTGGAAGTGCGGTACAAAGGCAAAAACATTTCAGAAGTCTTGGATTTGACGATTGAAGACGCATTGGAGTTCTTCACCAATGTGCCGAAGATCAGACGCAAGCTTCAAACGATTGTGGATGTCGGCTTAGGGTATGTGAAACTGGGGCAGCCCGCCACCACTCTTTCTGGAGGGGAAGCGCAGCGGATGAAGCTGGCCAGTGAGTTGCAGCGCCGTACGAACGGCAGCAACTTCTATATTTTGGACGAACCGACAACCGGTTTGCATACCGACGACATTGCGCGTTTGTTGGCAGTTCTGGATCGTTTGGTTGAAGATGGCAACACCGTTTTGGTGATTGAGCACAACTTGGATGTCATCAAAACAGCCGACCATTTGATCGATCTTGGACCGGAAGGCGGAGAAGGCGGCGGTACCATCATCGCTACCGGCACGCCGGAAGAAGTCGCAGAAGTCGAAGAAAGCTACACCGGACAATATCTCAAAAAAATCTTGGAGCGCGACCGTGCACGCACCACGGCCCTGAAATCCAATTAAACAAAAAAAGCATGAACTTCCCCACACGGAGTAGTTCATGCTTTTTCTTTGTTTATTGAAAATAGGCAGGAAATGATAGGATTAACACTAAACCGATTATGACCGTTACTGCAAAGCAAATCCAACCTATCGTTTTTGTTTTCTTGTCGACAGCCATTCTTTTTTCCAGTTTGCTGATAGCGTTGCTTACAATAATCAAACTAATCATTGGAATCATCCCCAAAAGAGGATAGTCGACTACAAATAATCCTACCACTAAAGCAAATACCGCAAGAGCAACTTTGTTTAGTATTGTCTGAATAAAAATCTCCTCCGTTTTACACCAAATTTTTTCACTTATATTATTCAGCTTAACATTGCTGGAAGTTGAAAGAAAAGATTCTTTGTCCATCTCTTTTGCAGGCGTTTTTTAGAAATCATCCTTTAGACCTATGACATTTTTTCTTCTTTTAGGCATAATGAACATAGAAGATTTGAATTGGCCGGTGTCTCCGTAAAAAGGAGCGGGTATCAATTAAGGAGGAAACAACCATGCAGGAACGAGAAAGAATATTGGAACTAGTCAAAAAAGGCATCCTGTCGACAGAAGAAGCGTTGGATCTCTTGGAAAATTTAGCAAAGAAAGAAAGCCGTGAAGCCGCCCAAAAAGAATACTCCAAAGTAGAAAAAGAAACATTGGAAACTGAACCAGCGGCGGAAGAAGAGCCGGTAACAGAAGAAGACGAAGAACGCATCGACATCGATAAAGTGTTGGAAGAATTGGCGAACGAAGCCTCCAGCTACTCTGTTGAGTTGGATCGTTTGGAAAAAGAAATGAACGATGTAGAGTCGCAATTGACTGAAGCAGAAGAAGAGTTGTTGGAAATCGGAGCCATGGAAGATTTGGACGGGATGGATGCAGCAAAAGAAGCGCGCAAAGAAACCCTTAAAAGCCAAATCAAGGACCTGGAAGCCCGTTATGAAGCGTTGAAGGCAGAACATGACGAATTGATGAAGAAACTGCACAACGTCAAAATGAAACAATGGTCCGCCCAAGCGAAACGCTTCGTGAAAAACGTGGATATTCCGTCCGACTGGAAAGAAAATGCATCTGAAACCGTCGGACAGGTAGGAGAAAAAGTTGCCCAAGCCGGAACCGAATTTGCTAAAGTGATGAAAGGCACCCTCGATTCCGTCATGGAAAATGTGGACTGGAAAGACGTCAATGTCCGTATTCCAAGCGTGGCAACGAAAAAACTCTCCCATGAGTTCGTTTACCCAGCCAGCACTGCCAGCATTTTGGACTTCAAGATTGCCAATGGGAATGTTACGTTCAAGCAGGCTGAAGACGATGCAATCCGTATAGATGCAAACATCAAACTTTATGGTAAAATGGAAACGGAAGATGCGTTCCAAGCCTTCCAACGACGCAGTGCCGTCAAAGAAACAGAAGACACACTGCAATTCCATGTGCCGAATAAACGAGTTCGGATTGACATGACCGTTTATCTGCCAAAAAGAACGTATGACTATACAGCTGTTCACATGTTGAATGGGAATGTCACTTTTGACAACTTCAACGGAAAAGATGTATACGTGAAGAGCACAAACGGAAAATTGGCATTCAACAACTCCGAAGCAGTGATGTTGGAAACAAAAGGCACGAACGGAAATGTTGCTTTGGTGGACAGCAAACTACGTGACTTGTTGATCAGCAACATCAATGGCGACATCATCATCCGTGGAGAAGTCACCAGCAGCAATGTAGCGACTGTCAACGGAACCGTCCGTGTGACTTTGACGGGAGACGATTTAATCCGATTGGACGCCACCTCTGTGAACGGACGTGTGAAAGTTGCCGTGCCGCATGAATTGGATGTGGAAGCAGAAGTCCGAACCAACTTTGGAAAAATCTACAACCGCATGCAGGACATCGAAGTGGTGGATGAAAGAAAAGAGCGCACCCATCAAGCGCTTCGTTTCAGACGCATCCGTAAAGGAGAAGCGTTCCAATTGACAGCAGGCACAACTGCTGGAAGTGTTCTTTTGAAAGACACGGATAAATAAGGAAACATTTTAAGGCACACAAAATCTGAATCAGTGAGGTGAAAATGAATGAAACGATTAAAAAAATCTAGACACAATGCTGTTATCTTCGGTGTGTTGGGTGGATTGGGTGAATACTTCAACATCGATCCGGTGATTCTACGTGTGATTGTCGTCGTTTTGACATTCATTGGCGTTGGTTCAACTGTACCGCTTTATCTTATCTTGGCATTAGTGATGCCGGATGATGAAAGAGGTCCACGTTCTTCCGGTTCGAACAGAGACTGGAATCGTCCACGCGGCGGTTCAGGTCGTCCGTCCCCATCCCAAAAACGGAAAGAGGCGGAGAAAGTCGAAGAGGACGATTGGAGTGACTTCTAATGAAGTGGTGGCAAAAAATCCTTGCCAATGCGATTATCTTTATCTCATTGGCGGGGTTGTTTGATGGTTTTTACGTTGGAAGTATCTGGGTGGCATTAGGAGCCAGCGTGATGCTGGGGTTTTTGAACCTGTTTGTGAAACCCTTCTTGTTTTTCCTGTCGCTCCCGATTACCATTCTGACGTTTGGACTCTTTAGTGTAGTGATTAACGCGATTATGCTGAATTTGACCTCGTTCTTCATCGGAAGTGGATTTGCATTCGCTTCTTTCGGAACGTCCCTATTGGTCGCAATCTGTATGTCGCTCATCAATGCAGTCTTAAACACCCCGAGAGTCGAGTAAAATAACAGAGACACCTCCTTCTGTGCAGAAACTTTGCGCAGAAGGAGTTTTTTTGTATAAAAGCTTTTTTGTAAAGCGGATCAAGTGAATTTCGCCAACCCTCCCGGGAAAGCTCATCAGCGGGTGCTGCTGTTGTTAGTGTAAAATAGTTCTCGGTAAGTCATCTATTGTTTATTGGACAAAAAGAAACGAGACCTTTATTCTAAAAGTTACCACACAAATAGAAAGAGGTCTCGTTATGAACAATATAATAGCACAAATCATTGCATTGTGGAAGGAAGAAGATACCCTACTTGATATAGAAAGCCATTTAAACCTATGGTTTCAAGGATGGAATGAATGGATAATGAAATACGCAATAGAACGAATGGACAAGGAACTGTATTACCACTATAAGCAAGAGGGCTGGAAAATAGATAGAATAGAACAGCGAA
>NZ_AUCD01000037.1 GCF_000429585.1 Atopococcus tabaci DSM 17538 | reverse complement strand
ACGAAGTCGATCAACAATTTATTTCTTCTGTCGCAATCCGAAGGAATAAAATACCTAGAAAATCTTTAAACTATAAGACCCCATTGGAGGTCTTTCTGGAGAATGTATCAGGTTTAAATTATTTCTAGCTTAATTTGACAAACGAAAAATATTAAAAAATACAATAACTAATGGAGGAATCAACATGAAAACGTACGAAGGAAAATTAATCGCGCAAGACTTGAAAATCGGAATTGTGGTAGGACGATTCAACGAATTTATCGGATCCAGCCTTCTTAACGGGGCACTGGACGGATTAAAACGTCATGGTATGTCGGAAGAGGATATTGAAGTTGCTTGGGTGCCGGGAGCTTTTGAGATTTCGGTAGTGGCCCAGAAGATGGCTGCATCAAAGAAATACGACGCCATCATTACATTGGGGGCTGTTATCAAAGGCGCAACAGCCCACTTTGATTATGTATGTTCGGCAGTGACCAGCGGGGTGAACCAAGCAGCGTTATCCACCGGCGTACCGGTATTGTTTGGCGTATTGACCACGGATACAATCGAGCAAGCCATCGAACGATCCGGAACGAAGGCCGGCAACAAAGGATACGATGTCGCAGTTTCAGCCATTGAAATGGCGAACCTCTTGAAAGAACTGTGAGGACACCACCAAAGAACTTTTCGAATAATCAGAGAGGCATTGGAAGTCAGCATTGAAAACATCGGTGTGTTAAAGAATACATTGAGGTAAAACCACTCTTGCTCTGACCTCGATGGACGTATTTCGAAAGAGCGCCCATTGTTTCGCTTGAGAACGGGTCCAATAGGCTGAACGGTCTCTTTCCCGTTAAAATTAAAAAAAGTGTTGCTTTTTCGGCCAAAAAAGATTAAAATACTACAATATTCCATATCGACAACAATCTAAATACAGTGAAGAAGACATGTTCAATGTGAATGGGACACTCAGAGAGCCGGTGGGTGGTGTGAACCGGTTGCCCCGCACATTGAAAAACACTTCGGAGTAGATAGGCCGAAAGAGAGTAGGTCTATACGTAAGATGCACGTTACGCATTATTGCCAATAAAGGCTGCTTCGGCAGCGAATTAGGGTGGTACCGCGGAAGAGAGACCTTTCGCCCCTTGTTTTTTCAGAGGGGTGGAAGGTTCTTTTATTGTCTGCAATAACACCCCTCCTTCACACTGAAAAAATGAGTAAGGAGAAATTGACATGGAAAGATTGATTATACCGAAAGACTACGAGACCAAACTGGATGTCATCGAAACTGAAAAGGCCATCCAACTCATCCGGAGCCGTTTTGAACAACGGTTTGCGGAAGAGATGAACTTGCTGCGTGTGTCGTCGCCGCTGTTTGTCCGTCCGGAATCGGGTTTGAACGACAACTTGAGCGGAGCGGAAAAACCGGTCACGTTCAACGTGAAACGAGCGGACAACATCCCGGTGGAAATCGTCCACTCACTAGCCAAATGGAAACGAAAAGCATTGAAAAATTACGGTTTCACGGCTGGAGAAGGACTTTACACCGATATGAACGCCATCCGTGCAGAAGAAGAACTGGGCAACCTGCATTCCATTTACGTGGACCAGTGGGACTGGGAAAAAATCATCACACGAGAAGACCGAAACGAGCAGGAGCTGGAATCCGTGGTCCGGAAGATTTACCGCGTGATGAAAGACACGGAACGGTTCATTGCCGAACGGTACCCAGAGATCGCCCCCATCTTGCCGGAAGACATCAGCTTTATCACCACACAAGAATTGGAAGACCGATACCCTGACATGACGGCAAAAGAACGGGAAAATGCCATCGCCAAAGAGAAAAAAGCGGTGTTCATTTCAAAAATCGGCGGGAAACTGCGCTCCGGAGAACCGCATGACATGCGGTCGCCGGATTACGACGATTGGGAATTGAACGGGGACATTGTGTTCTGGTACCCGGTGTTGAACAAAGCGCTGGAACTCTCTTCCATGGGCATCCGCGTGGACCGTTCCACATTGATTAAACAGTTGGAGCTTTCCGGCTGCGAAGACCGCATGGAATTGGAGTACCACGGAATGGTGTTGAACAACGAACTGCCATTCACCGTCGGAGGCGGCATCGGCCAATCCAGGTTCTGCATGTTCATGCTGAGAAAAGCACACATCGGTGAAGTTCAAGCATCTGTTTGGTCGGATGCCATGGTTCAACAATGCGCTGCAGCCGGCATTCCGTTGCTGTAAAAACGATACGATTGAAGAGACACTTTCCATTGCGGAAGGTGTCTTTTTTGTTGGGAAGAACCATTCCCCGATTCGTTAAAATTAAAAATCATTCTTGTTAAATAAAAATTTCCATGTTACATTAGTTTATAAATATAAAATTAGAAAATGATAAGGAGATGGTTATAAAGGGGAGAGACGCTGAGCGTAAACCCAATGTGACGTGAAGACTGGTGCAATCGTTTTGTTGCTGTAGGAAGACAAAAGAAAAGGAGCTGCATGTATGTCGTTTAATTTCAAGAAATGGTCTAAGTACGCGATGCTGTTTTCGTTGGCATTGCCGTTGTCTGTAGGGGCATTTACAGGAAAAGTGACGGCCGCGGAGTCAAAAGAGGATGCGCCGGCAGATGTGCATTTGGACGTTGATGAATTTTCATCTGAAAAAGTGACGGTTGTGGTGGAGTTGGATGAAGAATCTGTCCTCCAAGCGAAACAACAAGGAAAAAACAAGTCGAAACAGTCTGTGGAACAGGAACGGGACGCGATTCTGGCCGAACTCGATGCCGCTGGGGTCGACTATGAAGTCAACCAAGAATATGAAGTGGTCTTCTCTGGATTGTCCCTTCGGATTCCTCAAAACCAATTGGGGCAACTTATCAGCGTTCCCGGAGTGAAAGCTGTGTACCCCAACGAAACGTACAAATTGGATTCTGCCAGTGTGGATGTCATCGATCGTGAAGCGTTCAGCCCTGAAATGCATGACAGTGCACCTTACATAGGTTCAGAAGAAGCATGGGAAGCAGGCTACACAGGTGAAGGGGTGACGGTCGCGGTACTCGATACAGGAGTGGACTACACACATCCGGATTTGGCTCACGCATTCGGTGAGTACAAAGGATGGGACTTCGTGGACAATGACGCGGACCCGCAAGAAACCAATACGGGAACAGTGGACGATTTGACCATGCACGGCACGCACGTTGCGGGCACCATCGCGGCAAACGGTGAAATCAAAGGCGTGGCGCCGGATGCCGATTTGCTTGCTTACCGGGTTCTTGGGCCTGGAGGCAGCGGGTACACAGAAGACATCATTGCTGCGATTGAGCGTGCAGTCGAAGACGGAGCCGATGTGATGAACCTTTCTCTTGGAAACACACTGAACAACCCGGACTATGCGACCAGCATCGCGTTGGATGCAGCGATGGCGGACGGGGTTGTGGCGGTCACTTCCAATGGGAACAGCGGGTCCGCCAACTGGACGGTCGGCTCTCCCGGGACTTCCAGAGAAGCGATTTCCGTCGGGGCTTCCCAATTGCCGTACAACACATTTAACGCAGAGCTTTTCAGTTCTTCAGGAAACACGTACCCATCTGCCGTCGTTCAAGGTTTCCCGAGCGAGGAAGCATTGCTGGCTTTGAACGAAGCGGAATATGAATTTGTCCATGTCGGACTGGGAAGCGAAGAAGAATTCTCCCAAGTGGATGCGGAAGGCAAAATCGCCTTGATCAGCCGCGGGGAATTGCCATACGTCACTAAAGCTGAAAACGCGAAACAAGCGGGCGCTGTAGGTGCGGTCGTTTACAACAACGTGCCTGGTGAACAGCCATTGGTGCCGGGAATGGCGGTACCGACCGTGACGATTTCTCAAAAAGACGGGCAAAAACTGTTGGCGGAACTGGAAGCAGGAAATCCAACCTTGTCGTTCAACGTCCAATACAGCCGTACCGTGAATGAAACGATCGCGGACTTTTCTTCCCGCGGGCCGGTAATGGACACATGGATGATCAAACCGGATGTGGTGGCTCCTGGAGTGAACATCACCAGCACGGTTCCGACGCATGATCCTTCCAACCCACACGGCTATGCCTCCATGCAAGGAACCAGTATGGCTTCGCCTCACGTGGCTGGAGCGGTGGCCTTGATGTTGGAAGCCAACCCAGATTGGAATGTGGATTTTGTGAAAGCGGCATTGATGAATACAGCGGAACGACTGGTTGATCCAAACGGAACGGTTTACCCGCACAACACGCAAGGCGCCGGTAGCATCCGTGTGTTGGACGCCATTCAGGCAAATACATTGGTCACCGACGCCAGCCATTCATTCGGCATCTTCACCAAGCAAAACGGGAAAGAAGTGCACCGTGAAAAATTCACTGTCCACAACTTGTCAGACAAACGGAAAAAATATTCCATCAAGTTTACCGGACATGACGGCATCTCGGTGAAATCCAGCAACAACCTTCAAGTCCAACCAGGCAAAACGCAAGAGATCAACTACCGTCTGCAAGTCGATTCAAACCTCGAGCCGGGTTACTATGAAGGAACGTTCGTCATCAGTGACGGCACAAACGATTTGGAAGTGCCGACCATCATCTTTGTCCAAGAACCGGACTACCCATTGTTGAACTCGATGCAGTTGGGAATTTCCGGCAACTATCTTGTTGGAATCGTCAATTTGACAAAAGGGGCGGAAAACTTCAACTTGCGGATCAGAGATGCAGACAGCGGCGAATTGATTGGAGAAGTTGCTCATGCGGAGAATTTGCCGATTGGGGAATACTTCTTCGCTTGGGACATGGCGATTGACGGCCAACCGTTGGGACCAGGACGCTACCAAATCAATGCGTATGCTCAATTGGAAGGAGAAGAAACAGAAATCCAAGGCGGCGTATTGACGATTGGAAGCAACCAAGCAGAAAACGAGTAACACCAAAAACGTCATTCCATCCGGGATGGCGTTTTTTCTTGCGTATGCTGGGAATGAATTTTTTAGTGGAGTGGTTATGGAAAAAAAGAACCACTCCACGCAAAAGAAGGAACATGCGTGGAGTAAAGGAGAATTTTCCGCATCACTTCATTGTATTCAAATATGTTTGAATGAAGTGATGTGGAAATTTACTCCCAGTCCATTCAAAAAAGAAGGGGGGCCTCCAAACTGAGGTACCCCTTCTTTACTTATTGCGTTCACTTAACCAAAGCTTCCCCATGCAGCGTAGCGGCCGGCGATTGTTCCGGTCACAAATGCAGAAGTGATGTTGTAGCCGCCGGTGTATCCATTGATATCCAGCAACTCCCCGCAGAAGTACAAGCCATGCATCAGTTTGGATTCCATGGTTTTCGGATTCACTTCATTTGTAGCAACGCCTCCGCCGGTAACGTATCCTTTTTCAATCGGTTTGGATCCATGAGCGGTGATCGGGAAGGCTTTAATGTACTGCATCAAAGCGTCCACCTGACCGTGGATCATTTGCTTGTATGGGTTGGCCGGATCGATTTTTACTTGAGTGCAAATCAATTCCGCCATCCGTTCCGGCATCCATTGTTTGAGAATCGTCAGCACTTGTTTGTCGCGCTGATTTTCCGCCTGCGCCTTCAAGGTTTCCTGACTCAATTCCGGCGTCAAGTCGATGGACAGGTGGCACACAGGAGCGTGCGTCCGTTCCAAGTATTGATTCACGTGGCCCGAGCAGCGCAAAATGGCCGGCCCGCTGTACCCGAAGTGGGTGAAAATCATGTCCAAGTTGTGTTCGACAATGGGTTTGCCGTTTTCGTCCCATACCGTCACGTTGACATCACGAAGCGGGACACCTTGCATCGTGCGCTCTTTGATGTATATATCATCGGACAGAAGCGGCACCTCAGTAGGGTAGAGCTGGGTGATGGTATGGCCGGCCGCTTTGGCAAATTTGTACCCGTCTCCGGTGGTCCCTGTTTTCGGATACGCTTTTCCGCCGACCGCCAAGATCACAGAACCGGCTTGGAAGGTTTCCCCGGACTTGGTTTTCACTCCGAGGACTTTTTTCTCGTCTAAGTCATAGAGAACTTTGTCCACTGGGTCGTGCAGTTTGAATGTGACATCATGCTGTTCCAATTCTTTTAGAAGAGCGTCCAGGATGGTTTGGGACTTGTCGGTCACCGGGAACATTCTCCCGTGGTCTTCTTCTTTCAGTTCGACCCCGCGGGATTCAAAAAATTCCACAATATCTTCTTGGTCAAATTGGTTCAACGCGCTGTACAAGAATTTCCCGTTTCCAGGGATGTGTTTGATCAAGTCTTCGCGGGTGGTCCGGTTGGTGACGTTGCAGCGGGTTCCGCCTGACAGCAGCAACTTGCGCCCCGGTTTCCGGTTTTTGTCGATCACCAAGACGTTCACGCCTTGCTGGGCAGCGTTGATTGCGGCCATCAAACCGCTCGAACCGCCGCCTACGACGATTACATCATATCTTTTAGAGTTTTTTAGTTGGTTAGTCATTATCGTTGTCCTTTCTGTTTCTCCTCTTATGATAGCAGAATGCTTCTTTAGAAAATAGAATAGAGGGACAGAAAGTTTAATTCAAAAGTTTAATATTATAAAACGATTAAAAAGGGTGGTTCATTTCTCATATAATTATTGGTACACTAAACACAACTGAATCCTTAGGAAAGGAGAATAAAAATGGTGCAGTTTGTCCCAATAGATGAAAAGAACTTTGAAGAAGTGCTTCAATTGAAAGTAAATGAACACCAAAGCAAATTTGTAGCGCCAAACGTCCGATCTTTAGCGGATTGCTACCTCTATCGGAATAACAACGACGTGTTTCCTTATGCCATCCAAAAAGGGGAAACGGTTGTAGGGTTTCTTTTATTGGACGTGGACAAAGAAAACAAAGAGGTCATGATCTGGCGGATGATGATTGACCGACACCACCAAGGCAAAGGCTACGGACGCCAGACGGTTGAAAAAGTGATTGAATGGGTGAAGAAAGAAAACAAATATGACGTGTTGGTCGCTGATTACGTCAAAGGCAACGAAGTGATGGGAAAACTCTTGCGCTCGCTTGGGTTCAAAGACCGTTCCTATAACGAGGAATACGATGAATTTGTGTTGCATTATGAATGCTGAGCGTGACATGAGTGACGCATGATACATAGGAGGGAGACCGTGGACAAACATATTCAATATAAAGAGAATAACCCCATTGACGTGGAGACGCTGACAGAACTCTATAAAAGCGTCGGTTGGACAGCTTATTCCGATCACCCTGAAATTATGGAGAAAATTCTTCCCGGTGCGTTGCATTACATCAGCGCGTGGAGCGGCGACAAGCTGGTCGGATTGATTCGAACGGTAGGGGACGGCTGCTATATCTTGTATATCCAGGATATTTTAGTGCATCCAGATTACCACAGAAGAGGCATTGGAACGGAACTGATCAATCGGATTCTTGAACAAGCCAAAGACATTCGCCAAATCGTTTTGACCACAGACAATTCAGAAAAAACAAAAGCTTTTTACAAATCAGTCGGACTCTATACGTTGGAAGAGAGAAATTCGGTGGGGTTCACGAACTAAGTAGAAGAGAGGTCGAGTAGTGATGGCGACAGATCAAGAAGGAAAAAACTTTTACAGCTTTATTGTACTTGTCTTGTATTCCGCCCTTACGACTTTTATCGAAAGTCATTTTTTGTGGTACTGTGCATTGGCCGTTTCGTTTGCCGTTATCCACTATATGTTTAGCGACCGCACAAGACGGGAAATGTTAAAAACTGTTGCACTCACTGTTGGTTCCATTCTCTTCTATATGATGATTAATCGAATTTAGAGTATCAGGAAGGAGGAGACAAGTTGTTAAAAATTAAAGAACTAACGGCTAAGAACAAACGAATCCGCTACCGAAATGCTGTTAAATTCCCAGCTTTCATAATCGTGGCGCTTTTCACCGCGCTTGGCGCAAATTACGTGATTCTTAGCGCTCTAGTAACTACTGGAAAGTTGATAGATTTGCTGTACTGGGGCGTTTGGAGCGACGAGATTCAATACAATTATCAAAATTTTTCAGTGGATGCGGTTGTCTTGTTTGTCATTACGGCTGTATCAGCTTTAGTTATTTCTCCTGCAATTACTCCCCATGTTACCTTAGAAAATATAGTCCCGTTTTTGGAGGAACGTTTTGACATAACCAAGCTTGTGGTAACACTGTTGTTCACTCAAATGTTTTGGTACATAAGCATAAGAGTTCAGGAAACAATAACGAATCAACCAGTCAGATGGAAGTGGAAAGTTACGAGTTTATTAACTTCGCCTGAAATATACTTCTAAGAAAACGGAAAGCGCATCATACGTAAATAGAAGTATCTCATTACACATTTTTTCGAAGAAGGTGAAAACAAAATGGAAAAGAATATCGCACTCTATCTGGTTCTACATAAACGAATCGAAACAGAACGGCTGATCTTACGTCCGGTGACTCTTGCAGATGCGGAAGATATGTATGAATATGCTTCGGATGAAGAGACGGTTTACTACGTTTTCGACAAACATCAATCTTTGGAGGAGACAAAAGAGAACATCGCAGCTTATTTTGAAGCGGACCCTTTAGGGAAATACGCGATAGAGCTGAAAGAAACCGGAAAAATGATCGGCACGATTGACCTGCGTTTCAAAGACTGGAAACACAAAGCCGAACTCGGATACACGATGAACAAACACTATCACGGAAAAGGCTACATGACCGAAGCCGGAAAAGCCCTACTTTGGTTGGGATTTGAAGTGATCGGATTGGAACGAATTCAGTCCCTGCATGATGAGAGAAACAGTGCTTCGGGCAGGGTGATGGAGCGGTTAGGGATGACCAAAGAAGGAGTCAGCCGCCACGTCGGCAAATGGAAACAGGGCGAGTGGTTCAATGATGTGCATTACAGTATTTTGAAAGACGAGTATTTTGACGGAAAGACAAGGTAAATATTTTACTATCAATATCGATAAAGCGTCCCTATTTTCTTTTATTTCTAAGAAAGCAGGGGCTTTTGTGTAAGTGAGGGGGCGTTTCATGCACCTTACTCAAAATCGATTGAACCCACATACATACAAGTCTAAACTACACTTAAGCCAAGGGGGGAGGTCTATAATATGAAATTGAATTTACAGGAAGATAAGAGTTTAAAAGAAGCGATTATCGATATTACTTATAATGTCTTCGACCGACGGATTCAACGAGTTATTGAAATAGTAGAGACCAATAACATTCAGTTAAAGGGGGAGAAGGATGGCCATATTCATCTTATAAACAGCCAGGACATTTATTATATTGAGAGCGTCGACAATTCTTCTTTTCTATATACAGAATTAGAAGTTTTCGAAGCAAAGGAAAAACTTTATGTCTTAGAAAACAAATTGGAAGAAACTTCTTTCATACGGATAAACAAGAGCACAATTTTAAACATGGATTATTTGGACAGCGTGTCCCCATTGCCAAATTATCGTTTAGAAGCAAATCTAAAGAACGGTGAGAAAGTAATTATCAGCCGGCACTACATGAAGAATGTGAAGCAGTATCTAAAAATAAGTTAGAGGTGGTATGTAATGATGAAAAACTTTTTTTCTGAAAATTTAAGCAGCATGACATTTGTATTTTCTTCGATTGTTTTATTGAATGCCTTGCTGAGTTTTTCTCAAAGCGTTCCATGGGAAAATGCAAGCTTGTCCATATTAAAGATGGCTGGGTTGGTTTTAGTACTTTTCTTTTTAGGATATGTAGGCAGCTATCTCCCTTTTCACTCTGCAAGTGCGTATCATATTTTCAATATCACGATTCAATTGATTGCTGGGTTTGCGCTGGCAAGCTTGTTGGGAATGTTTTCTATCAACGTTGAAAATCTTATTGTCAATGGATTTGTTTACATCTTGCTTTATTATCTAACCTACAGAATAAGAAAGCATCGTTTCAATCAACTGGCGCAGGCGATCAACGAACATTTAGGAAAAAGAGAATAAAGGAAGATACGTAAAAAACACGTGAATGAGCTTTTTTACGCATCTTCTTCTTCCAAAAATCCGATATTGATAATCAATTCATGGTATTCCGGATCCTCATAACTTTCCCGCCACTGTTTGTACCGTTTCTGATACCGTTCTTCGCTCTCTTTTTGGCGGAACAAGCGGCAGATGTTGATGGCCTGCCCGCAATATTTTTCTCCGTCTTCTGGATGTTGTTTCTTGAAGGCGAGGATGCCTTTGTTGAACATGAAGTCGATATGCGGATAGAAGAGTTCCGTGTTTTCGGAATAGCGATCTTCAAACAAACGGATCGTTTCTTCCGCGTACTGAAGGTTCCCATGATATAAAAAGGTCGAGAAGTTATTGGACAAAATCGTGTACAGCAGCTTGATGTCCTGCGGGATGGCTTGGTAAAGTTTGCTGCGCTTTAAGGCAGTGTGCATCAGGGTATAAGTGGTTTCCACATTCAACGTGAAACCGAAGATGGCGTACAACCGCAGTTCCATCTCGCCCCAGTCTTCCACTTGCATCAAATAATTCAACACCGCCTGCTGGCTCTGGTGCCGGCCGTTTTCGTTCAAATACGTCAGGCTGTCAATGAAGTAGATGAGAAACTGGTCCCAGCTGTAAGGGCCGGGGCGCTCCTTTTGGATGGTCGTTTTCAATTCCACCAGCTTATCGAACTGCCGGTTGTTGGTGTATGTTTCGATCAAATCAAATCGTTCGAACAACTGCTTTTTGTCCTGCCGTCCCAAAAAGTAGTCAAACTCTTCGATGGACGTGTTGATGTTTTTCAGCACCTCGAAAAACAAGTCCACCGGAATCATTGATTTGTCATTTTCAAACCGGGACAGTTGGGAAACCGACAACGCCGTACCGCACGCTTCTTTCAAGGTCATGCCTTTGCGTTTGCGGATCGTCTGGAACGTTTTTCCATACATTTTGCCACCTCTTTTTTGCAGATGTGCAAGTTTTGGGTTGCCTTTACTGTACGTTTTTTATAGTAAAGGTGCAAGAAATAATAGAAGAGGTGAAGAAGATGGTTCACTATATCAAACGGTTTTGGAAAGAAAATTTGATGGTTGTCGGGATCTTGTTTGCCGCAGCTGTTTCTCAAACCATCGCCAGCCTGCTGAATGCGGCGGCACTGAACGCGTTGATTGCGCTGGATGTCCAGGCGTTTTTGAAAGCGGCGGGAGGGATGTTTGTCAGCTTCTTGTTTTTCCTATTATTCACGTTTATCCAAATCAATCAGATCAGCCGGGTCAAACAAAAGATGCTGACGGCAATTCGGGAAGACATCACCACCCGAATGGAACACACGAGTTACACCGCCTTCCATGAACGGCAAATGGGGACGTACGCATCCTGGCTCAGCAACGACATGAACACGATTGAATCCGAGGCGTTTGACGGGTTTTACAACATCTTGGCGGGCGTCATCGCCAGTCTCACATCGGTTGCTGCGCTCTTCTATTTCCATTGGAGCTTGGTGGTTTGGAGTTTTGCGGCAGCTGCCTTGACCCTTTTGCTTCCTAAATTGTTGGAAAAACAGATGGGGGAAGCGGCACTGGCTGCCACGCAGGAAAACGAGCGTTTCTTGAGCAAATCCACGGATGCATTGGGCGGGTTTGATACATTGTTTTCTTACGGGTTGTTGAGACGAATCACCTCTCAAATCAAGGACGCGGCCATCCAATTGGCACAAGCGAAAAACCACCAGGCACTGGTGGTCTCGAAAGTGGCTATCTTAGGTGCATTCGGGAATGTCTTCGGCCAGCTGTCCATCCTGGTGTTGACCGGATTCTTGGCCTTCCAATCCCTGGTTTCCATCGGGTCCATCGCTTCCACCGGAAATTTCGCCAGCGTGATTTTCAATACGGTCGGGAACATCAGTCAACAGATCGCCTCCGTCCGTGCCACCCAGCCGATTTTCGAGAAATTCCAGACTATTCCGGTATCTGCACATCGGGGCCAAGATGAAGGGATGGAAGCGACGGACGGGTTCCAACTGAAAAATGTCGGATATGCGTATGGGGAGAAGCGAATTTTGAGTAATGTGTCGTTTGACTTTTCTCTGCAGCGCAAATACGCCATCGTCGGCGCCAGCGGAAGCGGAAAGACCACGTTGTTGAATATGTTGAACGGAAAACTGACGGATTACGACGGCTCCATTACCTTTGCCGGGAAAGAACTGAAAGACCTGTCTGGGGCCGCCTTAAGGAATCACATTCTGTACATCGACCAGACGCCGTATCTGTTTGAAGGCACCATTCGGGAAAACATCCTGCTCGGCGAAACGTTCACCGAAGAAGAACTGCAGGCGGCAATCCGGGAGAGTGACCTGGAAGAACTGATCCGCAAACTGCCGGATGGGTTAGACAGCTATGTAGGGGAAGCGGGAAGGTTGTTGTCCGGCGGGCAACGTCAGCGCTTGGCATTGGCCCGTGGATTGATCCGCGGCAAGACATGTATCCTCTTGGACGAAGGCACCTCCAGTCTGGACGAAGAGAGTGCTGTGAAGATTGAAAAAAGCCTTCTTGGCAACCCTAAACTGACAGTCATCATGATCACCCACCATCTACGCCAGTCAATCCAAGAGCAGTTGGATGGGGTACTGAGCTTGGGATGAATGTGAAACGAAAGAACTGCCCACTAAAAAAAGAAAAATTTTAGTGGGCAGTTCTGATTTGTTTGTTAAAGAGTTTCAGAAGTGGACGTTTTTTATTTTTGAGAAAAACTAAAAGTCATAATCGTCCTCTTCCATCGCCTCCACTTCGCCCATCAGATAGCCAGAACCGACTTGAGAAAAGAAATCATGGTTCGCGGTTTCTGTGGAGAGGCCGTTCATCACGATCGGATTGACATCTTCCGCCGCAGCGTGAGGGAAGAGAGGGTCAAACCCAAGATTCTGCAAAGCTTTGTTTGCGTTATACTTTACAAAGGTCTTTACGTCGCTGGTCCACCCAATTTGATCGTACAGCTCCTCTGTATACGTCAACTCGTTATCCATCAAATCGAACAGCAAATCGTACATCCAATCACGAACATCTGCTTGTTGTTCCTCGGTTAGTTTATTGTAGCTTAATTGAAATTTATACCCGAGGTAAGTTCCGTGAACCGATTCGTCCCGGATAATCAATTTGATGATTTCAGCCACATTGGGTAATAAGTTGTTTCCCAAATACCACAATGGCGTATAGAACCCACTATAGAATAAGAAGGACTCAAGAAATACGCTGGCTATTTTCTTTTGTAGAGCGGTACCGGTTTGATAAATGTCATGAATACGCTTGGCTTTATATTGAAGGCGTTCATTAGTGTTGGTCCATGCGAAAATTTCATCAATTTTTCGGTTGTCATTGAGTGAAATGAAGATTGTGCTGTAACTCTTTGCATGGACAGATTCCATGAACAAGATATTATTCAAGACCGCTTCTTCATGCTGGGTACGTACATCACTGCGCATGACATTTGCTCCTTCTTCCGATTGCAGTGTATCCAATAAAGTCAATCCGCCGAACGCTTTGTTAACTACGTCTCGTTCTACTTCTGTTAAATTTCTCCAATCGTCTAAGTCGTTGGATACCGGGATACGCGTGTCCAACCAAAACTGGGAGGTCAATTTCTCCCAAATATGTTTATCTAGTTCATCTTCCAATTTGTTCCAATCAATGGCTTTGTAATGCAAAAAATTAGACATCTGCTTCTTCCTTTCCTAAACCATACAGCTTTCGCATGAGTTGGCACCGATGATATCCCCGTCCTCTGTATAAGTACGGATGTAGTACAAAGACTTAATGCCTTTTGCGTAAGCATAATTTCGTAACCGGTTCAAATCCCGGGTGGTCATCGTGTTGCTTTTGCCTTTCTTCCACTCATAAAGACCTTCAGGGAGTTTAGAACGCATGAATAAGGTCAAACTCATACCTTGATCGATATGAGGCTGGGCAGCTGCGTAGACATCAATGATTTTCCGTTGATCCATATCATATGCGGAAGTGTAGTAATTGATCGTTTCGTTAGATAAATAAGGAGCGGGATAGAAAATGGCTCCGACAGTTTTTTCTTGTCTGTGTTCCACTCTTTGTGTGATTGGATGCAGCGAAGCGCTCGTCTCATTGATATAAGAGATGGATCCATTAGGAGCGATTGCCAGACGGTTTCGATGATACAGGCCAAATTGTTGCACATTGTCTTTCAGTCGTTTCCACTCTTCGCTAGTTGGAAGAGAGATATGTTTGAATAGATTGGCCACTTTATCGAATTTGAATTGAAAATCAGATTCAATGTACGGAGCGAAGTAAGTGCCATCCGCGTAAGCTGATTGTTCGAATTTATGGAAAGCTTCTCCTTTTTCTTTGGCGATGGTGTTGCTGGCAACGAGCGAGTAGTAATTCAATGCTCTGAAGTAGGCTTCTGTGAACTCTATAGATTCAGGGGAGCCATACTCTATTTGGTTCAAAGCGAAAGCAGTATGCAGCCCCATCGCTCCCAAGCCAATCGTACGGTAAAGGTGATTGCCTTTTTTTATGGTCGGGACTTCGTCAATATTTGTTTGTTCAGTGACAGTGGTTAGGGCACGAACCGCAATTTCGACAGACTTCTTAAAGTCCGGAGAAGTTAACATATTAACGATATTCGTTGAGCCTAGATTGCAGCTGATATCTGTGCCGACTGTTTCATAAGACAAATCATCTTTAAGAGTGGAAGTTTCTTGGGGTTGGAAAATCTCGCTACATAGATTACTCATGATGATTTTTCCATCTACAGGGTTGGCCTTATTTACTGTATCAATGTTTATGATGTACGGATAACCGGATTCTTGTTGTAGTCGAGAAATTTCTTGTTCCAGTTCTCTTGCATTGATTGTTGATTTCTTGATGCGTTCATTTTTGACCATGTTGTCGTATTCTTTGGTGAGGTCGACGTAAGAAAAAGGCTGGCCGTATTCTCTCTCCACGTCATATGGACTGAACAAATACATAGGATGGTTGGTCTTAAGCAATTCATAGTATTTATCCGGAACAATCAATCCCAATGATAAAGTTTTTACACGAATCTTTTCATCCGCATTTTCTTTTTTTGTGGACAGGAAGGCATAGATATCTGGATGGAAAACATTGAGATAAACAGCCCCCGCTCCATTGCGTTGTCCTAATTGGTTGCTGTAACTGAAACTGTCTTCCAACAGCTTCATGACGGGCACGACTCCTGAAGAAGCATTTTCGATTTTTTTAATGGGATCCCCTGCAGCACGAAGGTTGGATAAATTCACACCGACGCCGCCTCCTTTACGGGATAACTGCAATGCGGAATTGACACCGCGTCCAATTGAGAGCATGGAATCATCCAGGTCAATCAAGAAACAAGAAACCAATTCGCCCCGTCTTTTTTTTCCGGCATTTAAGAAGGTTGGGGTCGCTGGTTGATATCTCTGGGAAATCAGTTCTTCGGCAATATCTAATGCCAACTGTTTGTCCCCATTTCCTAAAAACAAGGCATTGAAGGCAATACGGTCTTCGTATCGTTCCAAATACTTTGTTCCGTCATTTGTTTTCATCGCATATTGAGTGTAGAACTTGTACGCCCCCATGAAACTTTTGAAACGGAATTTATGGCTGTAAACTTTTCGGAATAATTTTTTTACGAAATGGAAGTCATAATTTTTGTCTTTATTCTCTTCTTCCAGAGGTTCGTCTGAATTGAGCGTGTATTGAAGCAACATCTCTTCTTCAATGTAGTCATTCGTGACCAAGTAATTTAATTTTTCTTCCAGACTGTGAAAGAAGACGGTATTCGTGTTTATCTCTTCCAGAAAGTAGGCTCTGACGGCCTCTTTGTCTTTATGCAGTGGAATTTTTCCCTCCACAGGGATATTCATTTCATTGTTCAATTTGAAATAAGTAACTTGCTTGGTTGGGTTAATTGTTCTGGTGTTCAATTTTTCTGATCTCCTTTTTTAGTTTTTCCACGTCCTGTTCACTTCCTTGAAATTCAAATTTATGCAGGACAGGAACTCCATATTCCTGTTCTAAGTCACGAACGGTGAAACAGAATGCTGTGCCGAAATTCCTGTTTCCGCCACCGAACATCCCTCTGCAATAGTTTATATTGCGATTGGTCTCTAAAAAATCGTTTATAGGTTCGATCATTTCTTCTGGGTAAGTTGGGGCAATCAAAATAAAAGGTTCATTCATTTCGATAAAAGGATTGTGGGGTTCAATTTCTATTGCAGAAGAAGTAATCTTCTTCACAAAACGCCGAGTTTGTCCAGTAACGGAATAGTAAACGATTTGTGTCATCTTAGTTCACCAACCTGTTCAGTCGTTCGGGCTGGAAACCGTTGAAGGGTTCTTCGCCTTCAATATGGACAACAGGAAGACTGAAAAAGCCCAGAGCTTTCACTTCTTCTGCCCACTCGGGTTGTTTTGTGATGTTCTTCTCTATGAAATCAATACCTAACTTATTCAAATGTTTTTTAGTGAATTGACACTGGCCACAGCCTGCCTTACTGTAGACGACAATTTTCTTGGTCATGTTCGATTCTCCTTTCGTATTTTAAACACAAAAAAACCGTTCATTTTGGGATGAACGGCAAAAAACGACAGAGAATCTGCATAAGAGAATTCCCATCGTTTCTTCTTTTTCATCCCCGAAAAATAGAAACTACAATTATCGGCAGGTCTCCTGGCTCATGCTTCGTCCTACTATAGCCCTTCCCATATCGCCGTCTGAACAGATCGGAGATACAGTGGTTTGCTAGTTCGTCCACATTAACAGTTGCGGGGGCAGCTCCAGACTTTAACTGGATTCCCTATTAAGGCATCGTATGCCACCAATAATCGCGGTACTATATGTTGTGTTATTCAGCTAATTTCCCAACAGGTTGTTGGTATATGTTGAATTGTATCACAGTACATAAAAAATACAATGAAGAAGTTGGACGGGTTTTATGTATACGAAATTCAATACAATCTAGGTATAATAAGAGAAGAATGCTGACAATAAAGAGGGGAGATGGGATGATGGATAGGTATGAGGAAAAATACGACGGGGATATAAAAGAGTTGTTGGAAGATGCCTCTTATTCATTGGTGTGGGGAGAGGAAGCCGATGTCACACTTCTGGCATTCGACAAAGAGGAACTTGTGGGGATCGGCAGTTTATGGACCAACTCTGTTCACCCAAACAGGGAGTACATGGGGATTTTCACTAAATCGGAGAATCGTCGAAAAGGGATTGGCAGACAGCTTTACCAACAACTGTCTTCTTTATCCGAATCAAAGGTGTTTCAAGCTGCTGTTTCTTCCAAAGACAGTACGGCGATTTCTTTTTTGAAAGATTGTGGCTTTCAACTCGCGAGAAAATGTTATACCACTGTTCTGCGAGGTGATTTCAGTTCATCTAATGACCAAATGAGCTATCTGTCCCTGAATGAAGCGACAGAAGAGCAATGGGACGAATTGGTTGCTTTGCAGCTGGAGAACTACAAAGACTTTCATCAAACTATCAATGCACTCAGTGATTCAATTTCCACTATGGAATGGAAAAAAATCATTTCGGCTTATTTGGACAAAGAGCACTCCTATTTATTGGCAAAAGACGGAAAAATCGATGCCTACATACTTTGTTACGAAGGAGAAGAGCCAGGTGAGATAGAAATCGGCTATGTGGGCGGACAAGACGTCTTAAATCTGCCTCACTACACCGCCTTCTACAAGAACGCCATACACCAATTGAAACGTCAATTTGAAAAAGTTTCGATTGAAGCGGACGATGTCGATCCGTTTGCTTTTGCGGCATTGAATCTATTTGAGTATGACCAAAGCGATTCGTGGGACACGTACATTATTGGATAATTGATGGTGAAACACGGAAAATGAAAATAGTCATTTCATAAAATGAATTTCAGATAAAAAGACTTTTCCATTTCATCTATTGAGTGGAAAAGTCTTTTTATCTAGCATTTGTTTTTACTATCTCTTTAGACCTATTCTTCCAACATACCAACCACCGGCAAGTTATCCAATACCCCTTTGCCGTGCGGGGAGTTCAAGATTTCATCGGAGAATTCATTCCCGGCGGTGATGCCGTTTTTGTGCTCGCCGTTGGCCCATGGTTCCACATCGGTCACATCATAGACGACCCCGTCGACGGCGACATAAGCCGGATTCCCGTTTTTGCCGTCGTACTGGCTGAGTTCTTCCAGTGTAAAGACGCGTGTTTCTTCGGTCTCTTGCCCCGAATCCACCGAAGTGCTCTCGCTGGCGGTATCTGGAGCGGAAGTGTCCGGTGCATCGGTTGTAGGGGTTCCGCAGGCGGCCAAGGTGAATGCCATCAGGCCGGATAATAGAAGCGATTTGAATTTGCTCATTATACCTCCTCCTCTAGAGTGCAAAAGCTTCGTAATAAATACTGTCTTTTTGCACGCGGCTCTCCAACAGAGCTTTTTCCACAGCAGTCATAAAAAGTTTGGGTCCACACAACACAAACTGGCTCTCTTCAAACAGGAGGTTGTGCTCCTGCAGCAAGGCCTGCACCTTTTGCGTGTCGAGGAAACCTTTTTCGTTGGCGAAGAATGGGACAAGGGTGAAGTTTGGAATCTCCCGCTTGAATTTGTCAAACTCTTCCGCAAACGCAAACTCACCCGGTTCGTTGAGCCCCCAGACCAGCATCACGTTGTTGGGCGGTTTCTTCAAACTCAATTCCTCCAAAATCCCCAACATCGGGGTGATGCCCACACCACCGGCCAGAAGAATCAAGTTTTCGTTGGGATTGTCGAGTTTTTCCTCCACATGCCACACCCCATCGTAAGGACCTTCCACTGTTGCTTCGACCCCGACCGGCAATTCCTGCATCCGGTGGGTATAGTCCCCCAAATCTTTGATGGCCACTTTGATTTCATTGGGGTTTTGCGGAGAGGTGATAAGGGAGTAAGGGTGTTCCTCGAATGGATACATGTCTTCTTTGATCCGCACAAACACAAATTGTCCGGGCTTGTATTCAGGGACGCGGCCGCTTTGAGGCGTCAACGTCACCACCACGGTGCGGCCGGGTTGATGCCGGACATCGGTCACCGTATACAGCTGTTTGCGCAGCCGGCCAGGTGGCGTAATTCCAAACGTAAGGATATACGACCCCGAAGACCAGTCCGGCAATCGTTCCGGCCCCCAGTACCCGCCACACATAAGCCACGTCCACAGAAGACTCTTTCGCAAACAAGGTCACGATGCCGAAAATCCAGAGTGTGGTGACAAAGGCTGTCTGCATGAATTGGTTTTTCAAATCGGTGATCATTGTAATGCCTCCTTGATTTGTTTGGCATAATGCCGGCTCACGATGAAACGCTGCCCATCTGTCGTGTACACTTCCAACCGGGCGTGCCGCCCGCTTTTGAAGCCGTTGACCTCGGATAAGTTTAAGATGAAGGAATTGTTGATTCGGAACAGTCCGTGTGGTGTGTACTTGGCAAAATCTTTCAACCGCCCTTTGATGAAGTACACTTTGTTGTCCACCGTATGGACTTTTGACAAGTGATCCATGGCTTCAATGGCCAACACGTCCGAACAGGATAGCTTGATTCGTCGGTCGTTTGTCGGGTCAATCACTTCAAGTTGCGGAACGTGAACGACGGCTTCTTCGAGGGTGTCCGCCAAGTGTTTGTTTGCGGGGTTCAGGAGCACCCCATTTTGTCTTCGTCATATTCTCCGTCCCACGTGTACTCGATTTCCATTGCGTGCCTCCTTCTGAACTCAATGTACCAACAAGCTGCCGCAGATGCCCGAAATTTTCAGCTTGTTGCATTTTACCATAGATTTTTCAAGAACTTACTCTCTAAAAAAATCCAAGAGTACGGAGAATAGGGAAAGCTGCTTTGTTATACTATGTGTATACATTTAGCCAGGAGGCGGTTATGAGAAATCGAAGCTCAGTGATTCTGATTAAAGATAAAAAAGTGCTTTTGATTGAAAGGAAGAGAGACGATAAAATATATTACGTCTTTCTAGGAGGAATTAACAAAGGAGAAACACCGGAAGAAGCAGCGAAAAGGGAAGCTTTGGAAGAGATAGGAACAGAAGTGGAAATAAAAGAATGTCTAACAAAAATAGAGTTTGAAGGGAATCAATTTTATTACACTGCAGAAATCTTAGCTGGAAAAGTTGGCTCTGGAAGAGGAGATGTGTTTTGCAATAGAGAAGTACATAGTTTTGCAACGAAAAGTACACAATGTTGCCACCCAATAGTTTCCATTTAATTATTCTATTTTTGATAAAGCATTTTTCAAGCGATAGCTTTCACCTGTAAAGGTCAAAATATGTGCGTGGTGAATGAGGCGATCCACCAGCGCCGACGTGAGGCGCGGATCAATAAATACCTTGTTCCAGCTGCTAAATTCTAGGTTGGAGGTAATGATAATGCTTTTTGTTTCATACCAATCACTAATTAATTGAAAAAGCAGTTCTGAACCATTTTTATTAAACGGGACATAGCCCATTTCGTCTAAGATAAT
>NZ_AUCD01000036.1 GCF_000429585.1 Atopococcus tabaci DSM 17538 | reverse complement strand
AGGTCAAAGTGACGAATTCACTTTGACCTCTCAATAGGCTCACCAACACTATTTGACATAGAACCCTCAATCGGGCGTCGGTATTTGGTGTAACAAGAAAGAACGGCTTATTCCAAGAAGTCTTTCAATTGTTTGGAACGACTTGGGTGACGGAGTTTGCGCAATGCTTTGGCTTCGATTTGGCGAATCCGTTCCCGGGTGACGCCGAATACTTTACCCACATCTTCCAATGTGCGTTGACGCCCATCGTCCAATCCGAAACGTAGACGCAGTACGTTTTCTTCCCGATCGGTGAGTGTGTCCAGCACATCTTCCAACTGTTCCTTCAATAACTCATACGCTGCGTTCTCATCTGGGCTGGTCGCATCATGGTCTTCGATGAAGTCTCCCAAATGGGAATCATCTTCTTCCCCGATTGGGGTTTCCAGAGATACCGGTTCTTGAGAAATTTTCAAAATTTCACGGACTTTTTCTGTTGGCAAGTCCATTTCAGCACCAATCTCTTCAGGTGTTGGTTCGCGCCCTAAATCCTGAAGCAACTGACGTTGTGTGCGAACCAACTTGTTGATGGTTTCCACCATGTGCACAGGAATACGAATGGTGCGTGCTTGGTCCGCGATGGCGCGTGTAATTGCCTGGCGAATCCACCAAGTAGCATACGTGGAGAATTTGAATCCTTTTTTATAGTCGAATTTTTCTACGGCTTTCATCAATCCCATGTTTCCTTCTTGAATCAAGTCCAAGAAAGACATGCCGCGTCCGACATAACGTTTGGCGATACTGACGACCAAGCGCAAGTTGGCTTCCGCAAGTTCTTGCTTGGCTTCGTCGTCTCCTGCTTCGATGCGTTTAGCCAGCGATACCTCTTCGTCCGCTGACAACAAGTCCACCCGTCCGATTTCTTTCAAGTACATACGCACCGGGTCATTGATTTTCACACCTGGAGGAGCGAGTGTGTCATCTCTTTTCGCTTCTTTGACATCTTTTTCGCCTTTTTCAACCTGGGACATCATCGGATCTCCGGCTTCGTCCACGACACCAAGTCCGTTTTCTTCCATTTGCTGCAGGAGTTCTTCCATCTGTTCCTTGTTCAACGTATACGGATTAGCAATTTGTTTGGTCAACTCATCATAAGTGATGGTTTCGGCATTTTTCTTTTTCAAGTCAGAGATGAGTTCGATTACCGCTTGTTGATAAGGAATTTGTTCGTTCACTACATTTTTATCAGACATTCACGCAGCCTCCTATTACTTTAAAAACATTTTCAGTGACTCAATTGTTTTTTAATTGTCGAGTTAGTTTTACAATTTCCATCATGAGTGTTCGCTGGGTATCCAAGTCCCCTGTCCGGGAAGCTTCTTGCATTGCTTTTTTGCTGTCTTCCAATTGATGATACAACGAAGCTTGATTGATACGTTTGATGCAGTCCTCGACTTCTTCATCGTTGAATTCCTCGGATACGCTCATCAATTCGATTTCAGTGACTTTTTCTTTGAGTTCCCGCTCTTTTATATAATCAATAAAACCATCCACCCTGGGTTCAGTCGCTTCTGCTGCATAGCTTTCAAACAGCATGAACAACAATTGGCTGTCTTCATTGGCAAACTGAAATGGTTCAGGTTGAGAGTGAAGTTTGCCTAAAATTTCCGGATGATGAAAGAGCCGATAAAGCAACAGACGTTCTGCCTTTTCCAACGGATTCAAGGAACGAACTTGTTTCCGAACCTGCGGAATAACAGGTGCTTCCTGCTTTTGAGTGTCAAACTCTTGTTTCCGTTCTTGTGTTCTCTTTCGTTGAAACGCTTGAAGGTATTGGTGAAATTGTTCTTTCAGTGTGTCAATCGGCAGCTGAAATTCTTCCGCCAACTGTTGAAAGTACATCTCGCGTTCAATTGCTGAAGGAACCCGGATCATTTCTTTTAAGATTTGCTCGATATAAGTGAGCTGATCGCTTTCGTTGTTCAGGTTCAAGGACAAGCGGTGGTACCGCATCAAAAAGCCAATCAGTGTTTCCCTGCCGTGCGCCAACAATTCTTTAAATGCTTCCGGACCCTTGTTTTTTATATAATCGTCTGGGTCGGATTTTTCAGGAAAGAGCACAACTTCAACAGCGAAGTGAGACTTTTCCGTGAGAAAATCTGTGGCTCGCTTGGCTGCTTCCATTCCCGGTGTATCCCCGTCATAAGCGATGACGATTGAATCGGTCACTTTATCCAACAGATGAATTTGTTCCTCTGTCAAACTTGTCCCCATTGAAGCTACCCCGTTTTTGACTCCCGCCTGCCAAGCGGAAATGACATCCATGAACCCTTCAAACAAGATGACCATCCCTTCTCTTCGTATCGAAGAACGGGCGGAGTCATAGTTGAAAAGAACGGTGCTTTTGTTGAACAAAGCTGTCTCTGGGCTGTTCAGGTATTTAGGGATGTTCGCTTGTTCGCCTTCTCCTTCCAGAAACTTCCGTCCGGAAAAGGCAATGATTTGACCTTGCCGGTTCCGGATGGGGAAAATAATCCGGTTTGAAAAACGATCCAACAATTCATCGTCTGAACGATCAGAAAACAATCCTGATTCTTTCAGTAGGGCATTCTCGTAGTCCGCCTTTCCTGAAAGGTATTGTTTCAACGCCACACGTTGAGGAGGAGAATACCCCAGGCGAAACTGTTTAATTGTTTCCCTGGTCAACCCTCTTTCAAGCAGATAGTTTAGTGCTTCTTCCCCTGTGGTTGTGTTCAATAATATATGATGGTAAAACTCACTGGTCCATTCATATAAATTCAGGAGTTTGCCTTGTTTTGTATCCGCAGCTGGTTTTTGCTGCTGTTGTTGGGCTTGAATGGCTGGATCAATTTCCACAGCCGCCAATTCTGCCACTTTTAAGACGGCTTCCGGAAAAGACAAACCTTCCAATTCCATTAAAAAAGTAAAGACGTTTCCGCCGCGCCCACAGCTGAAACAGTGGAATAGTTGTTTTTCTTCCCGGACTGAAAAAGAAGGGGTTCGTTCATCATGAAATGGACAATATCCAAACAAATTTTTTCCTTGCTTCTTCAGTTGCACGAATTGTGAAACAACATCCACAATATTTACTTGAGACCGGACTCTTTCCAATGTTTCGTCTGGTATCCACATATACGACGAACCACCTCATTCTTTCAAACTCGTGCGTCAGGTCTTTTAGACACATTTTAGAGATAACGATAGCCGCAACCAAAAAGTGCGGCCAAAAGTATATATCTAATTATCTTATAGTATACCATGAATGTCCGTGAAAACAAAGTGTCTGCTTCATGAGAATCCACCTTCGTATACTTTATTGCAGGGCTTTTTTCATTTTTTGCGTTTGTCTTCCCAATCCCGCCCATACGGTCTGTGCAATGACGAAATCCACCATACTGTGAAGGAGTGTTCCAATCCCTACTAATAAAATGACAGAATAAAAGAACCCGTTCGTATAATTGGCCTCTGGAAGCCCCCCTCCATAATAGAAGAATGTGACAACCAATACTTCAGAAACTGCATGAATGAGTCCAATGACGAAAGAAAACAGCTGCTTTTTCCCGGGATGTTCCAACAACGAATGGTTATTTTTCAATATCCAAGACCCCGCTGCGACAAAGAGTACGTGACTCAGTGCGCGGAGAGAGACAACAATTGGAAAACCTGCCAAGAGAAACCCTGCAGTCGTCCCCAATGCTACATATAAGGCGATTGACGGCGAAAGAAACATCGCAAAAAAGATTGGCACATGGCTGGCCAAAGTGAAGGAAGCTGGCTCCAATAGAATTTTCACAGGTGAAAACATAGGGATGACAATCCCTAGTGCAATCAGTAAACCGGATAATGTCCATTTCAACGTATTTGTTTTTCTCATAAATAAAGTCCCCTGTTACAATATTTTTGTCAGGTGTCATGACACCTGACAAAAATAGTATACGCGACTTTTTTGAAAAGTCAATTTGCTTAAGGGTTCAGTCTTTATACAAAATGTGTTTGGCTTCTAAGGCTTGTGTAATTTTTGTGAAGGTCTCTTGATCAGGAGTCGAAATGGTATGCATATGGATGCCATTGGTCAATACTGATAAGAGAGCTGTTTCATAGCGGTTCACCTGAGCCAAAAAACGATCTGCGTCTTCTCGATTGGAGACGTTTAACCGCCCTCTCAGTTCCCCGTAAACAGGATGTTCGACAATGACGTCCGCCAGCTCTCCGCCTAAATCAACAATGGTGTACAACTCATCTTTGGTGGCTTCGCTGTCGTGTTGGCAAACGATTTGTTTGACGTAACCTGTCGCCGGTTCCGGGCGAACCATCACATAACCTTTTGGCGTCGCCAAAATTTCGTTTCCTTCTGCTCGAAGCAAGGCGACGTCTCCAACAATCGCCTGCCTGCTTACTTGGAAGCTCTCTGCCAAATTGCCGGCGCTGATTGGATGAGTGGAGTGATTGAGAAGACGCAAAATGTTTTGCCTTCTCTCTGAAGCTTTCACATTTATCCCCTCGCTTTCTTTTGGAGAGACAATATTTCAAGTTTCTTTAAGTAAACACCAAACGAATCCCAATCTTTTTGAATGGGCTTAGGTCTGTAAGAAACTGAAATTTATGAGTGGATTTATTTAATGACCAGATGATCTACGCTGGCAAATGACAAGATTAATTCTGCCAATGAAGAAAGCATAGCCAACCGGTTTTTCCGAATATCTTGATCTTCTGCCATCACCATATTTTCATCAAAGAAAGAGTCAATGAATGGGTGAAGTTTCGCCAACGTTTCATATACCTCTCCAATGTTTTGTGACTCACTTTGTCGTTGACGCGCTTTTGCCAAAGCCTCGGCCAATTCTCTTTCAGAGACGGTTTCGAATAGGGTGTCCCGGATAATTGGTTTCTCTCCTGCCCATTCTTCGGAAGCTTTGTCCGCCAAATTCAATACCCGTGTCAGGGATTCAATCACTGGTTTGAAATCCTCATCTTCATGGTGAGCTTCCAAAACATCTGCCGTTTCGACCAATAAACACAGGTCTTCTTGTTCGGATTTGAGTGTGGCTTCCATGACGTCATGACGGATGTTTTTCGTTTGCAACACTTGACGGACACGGTCTTTGACAAAGCGGCGAATATCGGCTGTCCGTTCCTCAAACCCATTTTTGACGTCCTCATTTGGATAAGGCAAGCTTTCTTTCAATTGACCCAATAACTGTTTCAATGAAAATGGCCATTGTTTATCCAGGATGATTCGCACAATTCCGTATGCTTGACGTCTGAGAGCATACGGATCGTTTGAACCGCTTGGAATGACATCTGCGGCAAAGAACATCATGACGCTGTCTAATTTATCTGCAATAGACAATACCGCTCCGATATTGGATGCCGGAAGCTCCCCTTCACTGGATGTCGGCATGTAGTGCTCGCGAATCGCTTGCGCCACTACAGGTTTTTCACCTTGCATCAACGCGTATTTTTCTCCCATAACCCCTTGCAGTTCAGGGAACTCATCCACCATACTGGTCACCAAATCAAATTTGGCGATTCCGGCTGCGCGTTCCACCAAGTTCAACTCTTCATCGGACAAACCGACCATCTTCCCAAGAGTGGAAGCAATCAGTTGGATTCGTTTGGTTTTTTCCGCCAAGGAACCCAGTTTCACATGGAATGTCACTTGGTTCAACTTCGCAAGGAAGTCCTCGATTGTGTATTTCTTATCTTCTTCAAAAAAGAAAACCGCGTCCGCCAAACGTGCAGTCAACACTTTTTCATTTCCTTTAGCTACATTTTCGATGTGGTTTTCATTTCCGTTTCGAACAAAAATGAAGTACGGAAGCAGTTCACCCTGTTCATTTTGAACAGAGAAGTAGCGTTGGTGATCTTTCATGGATGTCACCAATACTTCAGCCGGCACTTGTAAAAACTCCTCATCGAAGCTGCCGTAATAAGCTGTAGGGTATTCCACCATGTCTGTCACTTCGTTCAGCAACTCTTCATCTGGAACAACAGACCATCCTTTGTCAGCAGCCAAATGTTGAATCTGCTCTGCAATCATCTGCTTCCGTTTATTGCGGTCGGCAATGACGTATTCATCGGCCACTGTTTTTTCATATTCCGATGCTGTAGGAATGGTGGCCACACTTCCCAAGAAGCGGTGACCTCTGACTTGGTTTCCGCTCTGAACGTCCAATACAGAAAAAGGTATGATTTCTTCGTCGAGCATGGCTGCCATCCAATGAATCGGACGGATATATCGGAATGTATGGTCCGCCCACCGCATGCTGATTGGGAAGTTCATAGAAGTAACCACATTCTGAAGTCCTTTGAGAACTTCCAGAGCAGGCAGGCCTTCTGTAAATTTCTCGACAAAGACATATTCAACCCCTTTTATTTCTTTGAACTCAATATCTTCCACAGTCATTCCTTGACCGCGAACAAACCCTTGAGCTGCTTTGGACCATGAGCCGTCTTCCGCCACTGCAATTTTTTTCGTCGGGCCTTTAACGCTCTCCGATTTGTCCTCTTGTTTTTCAGCAACATTTTCAACTTGAACGGTCAAACGACGCGGAGTGGAAAATGTGGAGACAGTTCCAAAAGATAACCGGTTCTCTTGAAGAAATTGCTCTGTCTTTTTCTTGAGTTGGTCGATGCTGCTTGGAATAACGTTAGCAGGCATTTCTTCCAAGCCGATTTCCAAAAGTAATGTGTGTCCCATCTTATTTCTCCTCCTTTTGAGCAGCCGCTTCTTGTTGCAATAACGGGAAGCCGCGTTTTTCTCTTTCTTCTACATAAGTTCTGGCAATTTTTCGTGCAAGTTTACGGATGCGTGCCAGATATTCCGGGCGCTCTGTCGCCGATACTGCAGAACGTGCATCCAATAAGTTGAATGTGTGGCTGCATTTTAAGACATAATCATATGCAGGATGAACCAAGCCGGCGTCAATTTGTTTGGTGGCTTCTTGTTCGTACACATTAAACAAGTTGAACAACATGTCTTGGTCGCTGTTTTCAAATGAATAAGTGGAATGTTCATACTCCGGATGGATGAAAATCTCACCGTATTTCACTCCGGTCGTCCATTCAATGTCGTACACACTGTCCACTTCTTGAATATACGAAGCCAACCGTTCCAGACCATAGGTTAATTCACTGGTTACCGGTTGGACATCCAATCCGCCTACTTGTTGGAAATAAGTGAACTGGGTGATTTCCATCCCGTCCAACCAAACTTCCCATCCCAATCCGGCACAACCCAGTGATGGATTCTCCCAGTTGTCTTCTACAAAACGAATATCGTGTTCCAAAGGATCGATCCCCAATGCTTTGAGGCTGTCCAGATACAATTCTTGGATGTTTTCTGGTGAAGGCTTCATAACCACTTGGAATTGATGGTGCTGGTACAAACGGTTCGGATTTTCTCCATACCGTCCGTCTGCCGGACGTCTGGAAGGTTCCACATATGCCGCGTTCCACGGTTCAGGTCCGATTGCCCGCAAAAACGTATACGGGCTCATGGTTCCGGCTCCTTTTTCTGTGTCATACGACTGCAGCAACAAGCAGCCTTGGTCTGACCAATACTGTTGCAGTGTCATAATAATTTCTTGAAATGTCATTTTTTTCTTGCTCATCTTTCTCACTCCTTGTAGTTTTTAAGTAAAAAATCGTCCCTATACCGATAACAACTTAATCGGTATAGGGACGATTCAAAATCGCGGTTCCACCCTACTTCTGGTCATTCAACCAGCTGCTTTTTTATATATGGCTCAAGAATGCCCTTCAAGACCAGTTCACGGTTTGGCTTCCACCATCCCAAACTCGCTAAGCGTGAATTCCAATCTCTACTCTTTCCGTCACTGCCACACTTATTCAATTCTCGTTCTTTATCATAACCGTAAGAGACCGCTTTTGTCAATTACGAAAAGAAAGTTTTCTGCTATTTGGTTCTGTGTCATTCGGACGGCTGTTCTGGTTTTTTTAAGACGTTCTCCCATTTGTACATATTGTCGATGAACTTTTTGCTTTTGAGGCGGATGCCGACCAGTTCATCATACAATTGATCAATCACTTTTCGAAGTTCCCTTTTGGTGTCTTCCTTCACAGCGATTTTTCCGATGCGCTCCATCGACACGACAGAAAACAGTCGTAAAAAATGGATGGCTTTAGGAGAAGCATGGAAACGTCTGGGATCCAGATGAAAATGTTCCGGACACAATAGGCCGGCATATTTACTGGAGTAATCAAACACCCCGTCTGTACGTCCGCACACTTTGCATCCTCTAAGCTCAGGCGCCACACCGAACTGCGTCAACAACTGCACTTCAAAGATATTCAAAATGATTTCAGGATCAGTTCCTTCATCCATCTCTTTAATGCCTAGAATCAATTCCTGAAGCAAGCGATTATTGGGGACACGATCTTCCATCGCTGCATCAGCCAGTCCCAACAAATACGTGGTATAGGCATTTTTGAAAATATCCGTGTACATACTTGTGGGAGTGGACAAATCTTTGGCGTCCCGCAAAAAATTTAACCCTTCCGGTCGGACATCCGCAATATACGTTCCTGATGTGAACGGCTGGATCGCAGTCGTCAGTTTCCCGTTCGACCTTTTCGTCCCGCGCACAAAAAACATCAATTTCCCATATCTATCGGTGAATATTTTGACCAAACGATCTCGTTCACGATGCTGTCGTGAAAAAAGAACCAGGCCTTCCACTTCTTCCAAGTGCGCCATTCATGCACCTTCTTCCTGCCGGAAAACGAAAATAAATTAGTAGTCGTCTTTCCGGTATCCATAATCTTGGAGGTAAAACTGCTTGTCCCGCCAATCTTTTTGGACTTTGATCCATAAATCCAAGAAAATTTTGTCTCCCAAGAGTACTTCGATATCTTTTCGGGCCCGCACGCCGATGTCTTTCAGCATCTTCCCGCCTTTTCCGATCAAAATTCCTTTTTGGGTAGCCCGTTCCACAATGATGCTTGCGTGAACGGTCACTTTTCCTTTTTCATTGCGCTGCACGCTTTCCACAACCACGGCAACGGAATGTGGAACTTCTTCCCGGGTCAGTTCCAATACCTTTTCACGGATCAATTCAGACATAATGAAATATTCCGGGTGGTCGGTGACCTGGTCTTCAGGGTAAAATTGCGGCCCTTCAGGCATATAATCGGTCAACACCTTCAATAATGTGTCTACATTTGTTCCTTCTTTGGCGGAAATCGGAACGATTTCTTTAAACGTCATCACCGATTGATAGTCTTCGATGATTGGCAGCAATTCATCCGGGTGAACTTCATCAATTTTATTGATGACCAAGAAAACGGGGCTTTCGACATTTTTCAATCTTTCTAAGATGAAATTGTCTCCAGGTCCACGTTTCTCTGTAGCGTTGATCATGAACAACACCACTTCCACTTCGTTGAGGGTGCTTAATGCAGACTGGACCATAAAGTCCCCCAACCGATGTTTGGGTTTGTGGATTCCCGGCGTGTCGATGAAGATGATTTGTGCCTCATCTGATGTGTGAATGCCTTGAATTTTGTTTCGGGTTGTTTGGGCTTTGTCGCTCATGATAGCCACTTTTTGTCCCACCACTTGGTTTAACAACGTGGATTTTCCGACGTTTGGGCGTCCTATGATTGAAACAAAACCAGATTTATAATTCGGATTTTCCATCATACCATATCCCCGCTTTGGAAGGCGCCGGGAAGCAACTTAGAAACTGTTGTTTCCATCTGCACCCCTTTTTTGTTTGTTAAAAGTACAGGCATATCTGGATCACAAAATTCAGCCATCACTTGCCGGCAAGCGCCGCAAGGTGAAATCGGTCCTTCTGTGTCTCCTGTGACAACCAAGTAAGAAAATTCTTTTTTTCCTTCAGATACAGCTTTAAAAATCGCTGTCCGTTCTGCACAGTTTGTTAATGGATAAGAAGCATTCTCAATGTTGCAACCAGCGTATATTTCGCCTTCTTTTGTAAGAATTGAAGCGCCGACCGGGAACTTGGAATATGGGACATATGCCCGGTCCAACATTTCTGTAGCCCGTTCAATCATTATATTCTTTGTCTTTTCTTCTGTACTCACAAAAAAACCTCTTCTCATATTAATCTAGATTACCGTTAAAAAAACAGATTCAACACTTTCGGCAGCAGCACAATGAGGCCGCTGACAATCGAAAATCCAGCCGTCAATAAAACTGCTGCTGCAGCCATGTCTTTCACTTTTTTCGCAAGTGGGTGATACCGGTAATCCGTCACCAAATCGATGATGTTCTCAACGACCGTATTCCAGATTTCCATCACCAGCATCAAGAAAATGGCCAGTAAAATCCATAACCAATCAGCCCGGGACATCTCAAGAAAAAAACATAGACCAATGACCAATATTGCCAGAATGACATGCGTCCGCATATTCCGTTCTTCTTGAAACACCGTACGGACTCCAATGAACGCATATTTGAATGAGTCAAAATAATTTCGGTTCTTTGTCGGCAGTTGGTTATCGTCTTTCAAGTCCATACTCCTTCAATATTTCATTCTGGAGGCCAAACATCTCTTTCTCGTCTTCCGGTGTCATATGGTCGTATCCATTTAAGTGTAAAAATCCGTGGACAGCCAGAAAACCAAGTTCCCGCTCAAAAGAATGACCGTAATCCCGGGCTTGTTCTTGTGTCCGCTCAATTGAGATGAAGATATCGCCCAATTCACGGGGCAGCCCTTCCATTTCTTCCAAATTTAACGGCAATTCGTCTTCCACCTCGTCTTCAATTGCAAAACTGATGACATCGGTGGCTGAATCCTTGTCCCGGTATTGGCGGTTGATTTCTCGAATCGTGTCATTGTCCACCAGCGTAACTGACATTTCTGTATTGTCTTTTAATTTCAAATAATCCGCAGCCATTTGCAGGATTGATTCGATTAAGCGAATGTGTTCCGGTGAGACTTCGCCAGTCTCGTCATAAATGTCGAGTTCCATTGATTGGCTCCTCTTCTATGCAATTTTTTAATTTGATTTTTCTTCTCCGTAAGCTTGGATCACTTTGGAAACGAGTGGATGCCGAACCACGTCAGCTGCATCAAACTCTACATGTCCAATTCCTTTCACATGCTTCAATACCCGTTCCGCATGCACCAATCCACTTGTTGTTCCTGCGGGAAGGTCGATTTGTGTGATGTCTCCGTTGATAATCATCTTGGAACCGAAGCCTAAGCGCGTCAGGAACATCTTCATCTGTTGGACAGTCGTGTTTTGCGCTTCATCCAAAATCACGAATGCGTCATCCAACGTACGTCCACGCATATAAGCCAACGGGGCTACTTCAATGGTTTCGCGGTCCATTAAACGGTTTGTATGTTCCGTTCCAAAGATGCTGTAGAGAGCATCGTATAACGGACGAAGATAAGGATCGACTTTTTCTTTCAAATCGCCTGGAAGGAACCCAAGATTTTCTCCTGCTTCCACCGCCGGGCGCGTTAAAATGATGCGTTTGACCTCACCTCTGCGCATGGCCGCTACAGCCATCGCAACAGCCAGAAATGTTTTCCCGGTTCCAGCCGGTCCAATGCCGAAGACGATATCATTCTTTTTCACTGACTGAACGTACTCCCGTTGTCCGAAGTTCTTCACCCGAATCGGACGATTATCACGGTCACGCGTGATTTCTTCTTCATAGATACGCAAAAATTGGGACAATTTGCCTGATTTAGCCATCCGTGTGGCATTGACGACATCGGATCTTCCGACAGGTATGCCTTTCTCCAACAAAACTTCCAACTCTTCCATAATTTCTGCCGCCAGTGCTGCATTTGCTCCAGCACCAGTGATTTCTAATTGATTTCCACGAGTATTCAACGAAACATTCAGTTCGTCTTCTAACAAACTCAAATGATTGTTTTGGGCTCCGAATAGAGCCATGGCGTGTTCAGTGTTATTAAAAACCAACACTCTTTTATTGTTCTCGTTGTCGACCAAATAGCACCCTCCATTTTTGAACATACTTTTTTATGGTAAAAAATTTGTTTGTAAACGTATTTGTTTCGCTTTGATACTAAAATAATAGCACAGAAAACAGATGAAAAGAAGCTTTTCCACCTTTCTATGTAAAGGAAAAAAGCAAGAGCGGAGCATGCTGTTTCCAGCTTACTCCGCTCTTGCAGTAAGTTATTTCGTTAATAGTTCTTTAACGAGGCGGCTGACTTCTTTCCCGTCGGCACGGCCTTTAACTTTTGGCATCAAGACACCCATGACGCTTCCCATGTCTTTCATGGAAGACGCATTTGCTTCATTGATGCTTTCTTGGACAACTGCCCGAAGTTCTTCTTCAGACAATTGCTCAGGTAAATACTCATTAACAACGGAAAGTTCTTTTTCCAGTTGTTGGACTAAATCATCGCGTCCAGCTAGTTTGAATTCTTCCAATGAATCTGCACGTTGCTTCTTCTCACGGGAGAGAACCGTCAGTTCTTCTTCATCGGTCAACTCATGTCCTTTGCTGATTTGCTCATTGTGCAAGGATGATTTAATCATGCGCAGAACTGCTAAGCGCTCTTTGTCTTTCGCTTTCATGGCAGTTTTTACATCTTCGTTTATCTTAGTCAACAATGACACGCCTTGTCACCTTCCATCTCAATTGGTCGGATTATTAACGTTTGCGTTTTCTTGCTGCCTCTGATTTCTTTTTACGCTTCACGCTTGGTTTTTCGTAATATTCACGTTTACGGGCTTCTTTCAAAGTGCCTGTTTTAGAAACGGAACGTTTGAAGCGACGAAGAGCATCATCAAGAGATTCATTGTTCTTGACAACTGTTTTAGTCATATTCGATTCCCTCCCTCCGTGCTAAAAAAAGTAACCGTTCCACTTATACAAATAATGATGCATAAACAAAACTGTCCGTTACTATTATAAGCGAATAAACATTTTGAGTCAACTGCTGTTTTTGAATTTTTTTTACGACGCAAGTGACAAACATTTGGCGCATGTTCCGAAGACTTCGAAGCGGTGAGAAGCAATCGCACAATCCGGAAGTTGGTCTTCGAAGAAATTCATGGGACACATGGTCAATTCTTTGGAGTCTCCGCACGTTGTACAGATAAAATGATGGTGGTGCTGATCCACGCTGCAGCGGAATCTGAACCACTTTTCTCCGTTCCATTCTGTTTCTTCCAACAAGTTCAATTGCACAAATGTATGAAGGTTGCGGTAGACAGTGTCTTGACTGATGGAAGGATACTTGTTCTGTATCCTTTCTTGGACTTCTTTGGCTGTCATATAGCGGCTTTCTTCCGATACTGTCCTCAATAAATCTTCGCGCTTATCGGTTAACTTGTAGCCGTTGTCTTTTAATGTGTGTAAGGCTTGCTCAATAGCCGTCATTTTGATCGCTTCCTTATAACGTGTTCTGATATATTTTCATCATTATACCTCACATGCGACGGTTGGTTCAAGTTGGTTTGAACAGAATGGATATTCCAACATAAGCTGACAAACACGGTTCTTTTCTGTATACTTATGGAAAAATAAGCTTTTTGCACTTGAAACAACATAAAACACAAAGCCTTTTTTGTTAAAATAGTTATAAAGGAGCAATAATATGACTGAAAAAACGACTGTGCGGGTGTGCATCATATCCGATTCCATCGGAGGGACCGGAATCGCTTTGGGACAGGCAGCACTTGCCCAATTCCCCGAGTTGGATGCAAAGATTGAAAACTTTTCTTTTGTTCGAACGAGAAAAAATTTGCTCGCCATCCTCGAAAAAGCCGCAAGGAATGATGCGATTATCCTTTACACACTGGTGGACGAAGAATTGAGTTTCACCGCCCAAGAATTCTGCGCAAATCAGAATTTAACCAGTTTTGATTTATTGTCCCCTATCGTGTCAAAAATTGCAGAACGCGCGAAAGTCCACCCATCTAAAGAAGTGGGTGCCCAACATGCTTTAGATAAACAATATTTTGACCGCATCCGCGCCATCGAATTTGCGGTCAAATATGATGACGGAAAAGATCCAAAAGGGTTCTTGGAAGCCGATATTGTCATCTTGGGCATTTCCCGGACATCGAAAACACCGTTAAGCGTCTTTTTGGCCAACAAAGGATACAAAGTAGCCAACCTGCCTCTGATACCCGAATCCACTCTGCCGGCTGAGTTGTGGGAAGTCGATCCTTCAAAAATTGTAGGATTGATCAGTGATCGATCCATTTTGTCTTCTATCCGTCAAGAACGTATGCGGTCGTATGGCTTAAATCCAGACAACGCCTACTCCAGTCTTGAACGTATCGACAGAGAAATTAAGTATGCGGAAGAGTTGTATGAGGAATTGGGATGCCTGACGATTAATGTGTCCAACAAATCCATTGAGGAAACATCCACCATTATTTTAAGCAATCTGCCAATCAAGAAAAAAATATAGGGGCAGCTTTTACAACCTTTATAAAGTAAAGAGAGGTCAGGAATCCATCCCAGCCTCTCTTATTTCGAATTATTTCCATTCTGCTCCAGCTAAAATGTCTTCCAATAAGTTTGGATTGAACTCTTGGTGCTTGAACATGCTGATTTCATGTCCGTAAGGAGCTTTTTTATTGTTCTTGTCTTCGCCCACGAAAGGCGTCTCCAAAATTTTTGGCAATCCTTCCAACTTCGGATGATGCACAATGTAGTTCAATGCCTCGAATCCGATGTATCCTGACCCGATGTTCGCATGGCGGTCTTTTCCGGCACCTTGTGGATTTTTTGAATCGTTGACATGGATTACTTTCAATTTATCCAACCCGATGATGCGGTCGAATTCTTCCAACACTCCATCAAAGTCATCTCGTATTTGGTAGCCGGCATCATGGGTATGACATGTATCCAACGTCACAGAAACTTTGTCTTTCAATTCAACCAACTCAATAATTTGAGCGATTTCTTCAAAAGACCGTCCGATTTCTGTTCCTTTCCCTGCCATTGTCTCCAATGCGATTTGAATCGTTTGGTCTTCGCGAAGAATTTCGTTCAGCCCTTTGGCGATTTGAGCAATCGCTGCTTCAGATCCGGCTCCCACATGGGCTCCTGGATGCATCGTCATCTGCGTAGCACCTAAAGCTTCGGCTCGTTCAATTTCTTCTTTCATGAACCGCACGCCGAATTCGAAGTTTTGTGGTTTAATGGTGTTCCCCAAGTTGATGATATACGGAGCATGAACAACCATATCAGATAGTCCATGCTGTTTCATAAACGCCTGTCCGTTTTCGATATTCATCTCTTCCGTTGCTTTTCTTCTTGTGTTTTGTGGTGCTCCTGTATAAATCATGAAAGTGGAAGCTCCATAGCCAGCAGCTTCTTCTGCCGCGCCTAACAGCATGTCTTTTCCTTTCATCGATACATGTGAACCGATCAATACCATATCAAAACTCCTTATTCTTCAGTTTTTGGCTCTTCTTCCACAACAGCCAATCTCAACTCATCCAATTGTTTGTCACTGACCGTGTTTGGTGCTTTTGTAAGTGGATCGATGGCGCTGTTATTTTTCGGAAACGCCATGACTTCCCGGATATTTTCTTCTCCTGCAAGCAACATGACAAAGCGGTCCAATCCCAACGCGATTCCGCCGTGAGGAGGGAATCCTTGATCCAATGCGTTCAATAAGAATCCGAACTGTTCTTCGTACTCTTCTTTAGAAAATCCTAGTGCGCGGAACATCTTCTCCTGCAAGTCGCGTTGGTGAATCCGGATGGATCCTCCACCCAATTCGTAACCGTTCAATACCACGTCGTATGCTTGAGCGTAGACTTTCTCAGGTTCCGTTTCCAATAACGGCACATCTTTTTCTTGCGGCATGGTGAATGGGTGGTGTGCAGCTTGGAAGCGTCCTTCGTCTTCGTTGTACTCAAACAATGGCCAGTCTACAATCCATGCAAACGCGAACTCGGATGAGTCGATTAAGTTGCGTTCTTTTCCTAAGCGGGAACGCAATGCTCCGAGCGATTCTTGAGCCACGATGGTTTTATCCGCCACAAACAAAAGCAAGTCACCTGCTTCTGCTTCCACCTGTGCAGCTAAAGCGGAGGAAATCTCTTCTTCTTTAAAGAACTTGGCAATCGGTCCAGTGAAGCCTTCTTCGGTGACTTTCAACCAAGCCAGGCCTTTTGCGCCGAAGACAGCCGCATGTTCCGCCAGTTCATCAATCTGTTTGCGTGAGTAGTCGTCGGCTGCACCTTTCACATTCAATGCCCTGACTGTTCCGCCGTTTTGAACCGCACCGGCGAACACTTTGAAATCAGAATCCGCCACGACAGAGCTGACATCAACCAATTCCATGCCAAAACGCAAATCCGGTTTGTCTGTTCCATATTTGTTCATCGCCTCATCGTAACTGATGCGCGGGAATGGAACGGCAACATCTACTCCCAATGTGTCTTTCAACACTTTTTGCAGCATTTCTTCCATCATCTCTTGGATGTCTTCTGCTCCCAAAAAGCTGGTCTCAATATCCACCTGGGTAAACTCCGGCTGGCGGTCTCCCCGTAGATCTTCGTCGCGGAAACAACGCACAATCTGGTAATAACGGTCCAAACCTGCGCCCATCAACAATTGCTTGAACAATTGAGGCGATTGCGGCAAAGCGTAAAATTTTCCTTGGTGGACACGTGACGGCACCAAGTAATCCCGTGCGCCTTCAGGAGTGGATTTGGTCAGGTATGGTGTTTCCGTATCGATAAATCCATGTTGGTCTAGAAACTCGCGAATGGACCGTGTCGTTGCATGTCGGAGGATGAGATTTTGAGCCATCTTTGGACGGCGCAAATCCAAATATCGGTACTGGTGACGAATGTCGTCCGAAACGGTTACTTTGTTGACGATGTCGAAAGGCGGAGTTTTAGCGCGGCTCAAAATAGCAATATGGTGAGCCTCCACTTCAATCTCTCCTGTTTTGACATTCGGGTTGACCGCTCCTTCTTGGCGTGGAATTACTTTTCCTTCCACTTCCAACACAAACTCCGAGCGGACAGTGTCAGCAATTTTCCATGCGTCTTCCGCCACGTCCTGGTTGACCACCACTTGGACGATTCCTTCCCGGTCTCTTAAGTCTAAAAAAATCATGCCGCCTAAATCCCGGCGTTTTTGAACCCATCCTTTTAATACGACGGTCTGTCCTTCATACTCTTTTGAAACTAATCCGCAATAAGTCGTCCGTTTCATCTTTTTTCCTCCTGCATCTTCATTTTTCATCAGCTGTCAAAACAGCCAATTCTTGAACGAATTGATTTTTAAAGTTGTCGGTGTAAATGTCAGCCAAGTTTATTTTGGTCTGTTTTCCTGTAGCCATTGCTTTGAAACTGATGGTGCCTTCTTTTAATTCATCTTCTCCCAATGTCATGACTACTCGTGCCTTCAATTTATCAGCTGTTTTAAATTGGGCTTTTGGTTTGCGGTTCATAAAGTCTTTTTCTGCGGTGATGCCTTGTTGTCTCAATGCTTGAACCACTTTGAATGTCTCAGCGCTTGTACTGCTTCCAATGCCGACCACATACACATCCAACGGAGACTCATCCGGGATTTCAATGTTTTCTGCATCAAGCGTCATCAACAACCGTTCCAAGCCAAATGCAAACCCGAACCCAGGGGTTTCAGGTCCACCTACTTCTTCCACCAATCCGTTATAGCGTCCTCCGGCACAAATGGTTGTCAGAGCACCAAACCCTGGAGCATCGCTCATAATTTCAAAAATTGTGTCGGTATAATAGTCCAATCCCCGCACCATTCTGTGGTCGATGGTGTACGGAATTTCCAAATCATCCATCATGGCTTTCACTTTCTCAAAGTGACTGGCTGATTCCTCAGTCAAGTAGTCGAGAATGGACGGTGCATCCTTCACAATCTCTTGATCTTTTTTATCTTTGCTGTCCAAGACCCGCAACGGGTTTTTATGAAGCCGCTCCTGCGAATCTTTGCTCAAATTTTCGAAATGCGGTTCTAAAAAAGCAATCAACGCTTCTCGATATGCTTTCCGGGTTTCTACGTCCCCCAAAGAGTTCACGACAAGGGTCAATTGTTTTAACCCGAATGCCCGGAACAGGTCCATTGCCAGTGCCATTGTTTCGACATCTGTTTCGGGGTTTCGGCTGCCGAATACTTCGACACCCAACTGATGGAACTGACGCATACGGCCGCTTTGAGGGCGCTCATAACGGAACATCGGTCCATTGTAGTAGACTTTAAGTGGTTTTCCGTGCTCCGGTCCGTACAATTTATTTTCTACATAGGCACGGACAATAGACGCTGTGCCTTCCGGACGAAGAGCAATGTGTCGCTTCCCTTTGTCATAAAAATCGTACATTTCTTTTGATACGATGTCGCTGGTTTCTCCTACTCCCCTTGAAAAGAGATCGAAGGATTCGAAAAGAGGGGTACGTATTTCATTAAACCGATACGCATCCAACACCTTTTTTGCGGTTTTCTCTACGAACTGCCACTTTTTTGTTTCGTTAGGCAAAATATCAGCTGTTCCTTTTGGTCGTTTGTAATTCACGACTATCACTCCTCGTTCATTTCTTATGTTTAGTTGAATACAGAAAAAAGTGCAAAAAAATAGCCCTATTCACGAATGAATAAGGACGAGCAATTATGTTTACACGTGGTACCACCTTTATTTAGAGACGCATATTCCGGTCTCTGTCTCTCGGGATAACGCCCCACGCGTGACAGCTTTTCACTGCCAACCTTCCAGAGTGTCCTTCAATCCAATCCTGGTCAGCTTCTTTCAGCCAAGGAAGCTTTCTCTATCAGACCACCGAGAAGATTTACTCTCTCTTTCAACAGGTATAGTGTATGAACTTTTGACTCTTCTACAGATTACAAGAAAGGGGGTTGTTTGTCAACTCAGCTTTCTTCCCGAAAAGAATCTTTTACTTACCATTGCGTATAAACATACAAGATTGCTATAATAGAGAAAACGCTGTGAATAAACGAGTATGGACGAATCGGAGTTGAAGGCTTATGGTGCAAACAGAACGAGCATCCCTTATTCAGCGGATGCCGGACAAAAAGATATTTCTATCAATTGTTGTTTTCTTTCTTTTGTTTACTTTTTCTACCGCCTATGCCATGGCAAAGGAAAATACAGTAACCGTGGAGGCCGCTGTTCTTAACGTCCGAACAGGCCCGGGACTGTCTTATGAGATAATGGCTCAAGTTGTAGAAGATGAAGAATTGAATGTGATTGAAGAAAAAAATGAATGGTATAAAGTGCGATTAGCTAATGACCGAATTGGGTGGGTTGCAAGCTGGCTGGTTAAAAATACGGAAGTTATGGCTGCCACGAATTCGTCTGGAGTCATTACTGCTTCAACCGCTAATGTCCGAAAAGAAGCCAGCACTTCTTCAGACATCCTTGGAACGGTAGCGAATGGAACAGAACTCACTGTCCTCTTCCAACAAGACGGATGGACACAGGTCCAATACATGGGCCGTGTAGCTTGGATCAGTTCTGATTTGATTGAAGTGATTGGACCGGTAGAAAAAACCGCTCCTTCTACGGATGTAAACTCTGAACAAACACAATCCATCGACACAGTAACCGTTCGAACAAATGGAACAAATATCCGGAGCAAACCTTCTGTTGAGGCGGCTGTCATCACGACAACCCAGCGAGGCGACTCGTTGACACATATAGAGACAGAAGGAGATTGGTACCTCATCTCTCTTGCAGACGGAACGAGAGGATATGTGGCGAGTTGGGTGGTAGATTCATCCAACAGCGATACGCCGGCCCCTCCTGCCATGATCACTTCTCTCTCCGAAGCAACGATTGTCCTGGATGCCGGACACGGAGGCCATGATCCGGGAGCTGTGACGGACACCTTTAACGAGAAATTGATTACTCTCAAAACGGCTGAACGGCTGGCAAACCGTTTAAGGGATGCGGGAGCAAACGTCATTTTAACGCGGGATACCGATGAGTACATCAGTTTGAACGACCGTGTGTATTATGCGCATAGAGCAAAAGCCGACGCCTTTATCAGCATCCATTACGATGCATTGGAACAAGCGAACGTGATGAGTGGAACCACCACATACTATTATTCACAAAGCGACCTTGAACTGGCAGAGACCATCAATGAATCACTTCGTACTTATGGCCCACTGCCAAATAATGGCGTTCGGGAAGGCAACTATTTCGTCTTACGTGAAAATGCTCAACCTTCTGTCCTTCTTGAATTGGGTTATTTGAACCATTACCGCGACGTATCTGTCGTTAATACAGAGTCTTATCAATCCGTTATCGTAGAAAGCATTTACCAAGCGTTGAACAACTATTTCAGTCCATAAAAAATGAGAGCGGGACAAAATGCGTTTAGACCCGAACCTTCTAACGCATACCATAGCCGTAAGCCGCTAAAGCGGCAACGGCTATGGCAACTGGAGCGAATAAGCGGATGAGGGGCAAAGCCCCTCGAGCATTATTCTAAAGGAGGCACTGTGGGCAGATGCCCAAGTGTATCATGACTGTACATTGCTAAAGCAACTACAGTCATGACAAAGTGGACGTCGGGTCTGCATTTTGGAGCGCATTTTCGCTATACTATTCGGAAACGCAAAAGAGGTCGGGACTATTGTCCCGCTCTCATTTCCTACGTTTAGTCAAGTCAAACGTGGTTGAACAAGGAAATTTCCTTCGGAATGGACGGGGGGTGCTTGGAGAAAAGCCATGGGACCGCCTGGATCCTCTAGTCTCCAGGCTCTCAAGCCTCAAACGGATCGTAAGCGCTGAAGCACTGACGCTCCGTAATTCGCATTTCGTCCTCGACATGGCTCCAAGCACTCCCTATTCCTCCAGAAATTTCTACTCTTACACCATTTTATTGGTGGACAAAGAAAAGAAGGCAAACCAAATAAACCTCAGAA
>NZ_AUCD01000035.1 GCF_000429585.1 Atopococcus tabaci DSM 17538 | reverse complement strand
TAACGCATACCATATCCGTAAACCGCTAAAGCGGCAACGGCTATGGCAACTGGAGCGAATAAGCGCATGAGGGTCGAAGGCCATCAGAGCATTATTGAGGTAAGGAGGCACTGCGGGCAGATGCCCAAGTGTATCATGACTATACGTTGCTAAAGCAACTACAGTCATGACAAAGTGGATGTCGGGTCTGCATTTTGGAACGCATTTTCGCTATACTATTCAGAAACGCAAAAGAGGTCGGGCAATAGTCCCGACCTCTTTTCCTTTAATTAATAGAGAAGTTGGATCAATTCTTCTACATCCACATCTCCAAAGTAATGTTTCAAATCAACTTGTTCAAATGCTTCACGTATCGATTGGGCATCGTATTTGATTCCTTTTAGTTTTTCTTCCACATCTGAAAGTTCACCCATTCCGAAAAAGTCGCCATACAAGCGGATATCGGCAATCGTTCCTTTTTCGACATTTAGTTTGGCTTCGACTGTTCCGATGGACAACCGCTCACTTCTTTCCAAATCGAATTTAGGCGATTCCCCATAATTCCATTCCCAGTTGGCAGTGTATTTTTCCGCAAATGCTTCGATCTTTTCCCAGTCTTCTTCTGTCAGTTTGTATTCTTTTATAGCTGATACATCTTCCACGTCAAAGATATTCAATAAAAGCTTCTCGCGGAATTCTTTTGTTTTCATATATTGGAAGTCATCATCCAGAAACGGCTTAATGTTGGTCACGCGACTTCTGATGGATTTGATTCCTTTGGATTCTAGTTTATGTTTTTTAGGCTTCAGTGCCCCTACCACGGCATCAATCTGGCTGTCAAACATCAATGTTCCGTGTGCTGTCATACGTCCGTTTTTGGAATACATGGCATTACCGGAAAACTTTTGTCCGTTGATTACCAAGTCATTCCGCCCTCTCAACTCTGCGCCTTCCACTCCCATTTTATGGAGTGCTTCGATGACCGGACTGGTAAACTTTTTGAAGTTACGGAATGAATCTCCATCATCTTTTGTAATGAAACAAAAATTCAATACGCCAAGATCGTGGTATACTGCTCCGCCTCCTGAAAACCGGCGGACCACCGTCACATCATTTTTCTCCACATAGTCCGTATTGACTTCCTCATACGTGTTTTGATTTTTTCCGACAATAATCGCATTGTCATTAATATAAAACAACAAAATTGGTTCATCCAATAAGATTTCATTTAGTAAATAGTATTCAATCGCCAAATTTAATCGGGCGTCGTGAATTTCTTTCCCATTTCGCTCATTCCGTACATAATACATCGCTGCATTCTCCTTCTTCTTCCTGAATTCAAATCTCAATCTGCAAATGTTTTTGTGCAAGCACCACTTCAACTCCGGGTGCTTTGTCGGCAGCTTGTTTTCTTAACAGATCCAGATTTCCTTCTTGCGGCAGATGCGTTAATAACAACGTCGACACATTTGCTTCGTGTGCGATCCTTCCGACCTCTGTCGAAGTCATGTGCACGCGGTGATTCTCCATACCTTCAAAGAAATTGGTATCTGCCATCAATAAATCCGCCTCTTTGGAAAACTCTACAAGTTCCGGTTTGAAGCCGGAATCTGCCGTAAACACAAGAACTTTTCCGGTTGTTCTATCCTCAATACGGAATGCAAAACATGGAACCGGATGCAGGGTTTTCATGTGGGTCACATCAAACGGACCAATGGAAATTCTATCGTGTTCATCATACGCTATGCCTTCACTCACTAAGTCCATTGTCAATCGTTTGAACATATCTTGGTCTTCAGAATGCCCGTAAATCGGCAAAAGTGAGGTGCGTGAGCCGTCTGGGCGCCGCTTTAACTGACGGGTAAATTGCAGCACTCCTAAATCCGCAATGTGGTCATGATGGTAATGCGACAGCAAGACAGCATCTAACTCCAATGGATCAACGTGTTTTTCCAACGCTAAAAGAGCTGCACTTCCTGCATCAAGAAGCAAGTGAAAACCATCGGCCTCCAACAGGTAAGCACTGGTCCCTGTGTCCCTTGTTGGGTAACCGCCTAAATAACCGAGAACAGTCAATTTCATTTCTTTATCCTCCTTAGACTTAACCTGCTAATAGATACCTTACACCTTATCTTCTCTAAATAACACGAAAAACGAAAAAAAAGAAGAAAAACGATTTTTATTTTTTCCAAAAACCGTTTTTTCTACTTTTTTATACACAATTTCGTTTTTTAATATGATCCACGACCAACCGGCTGATTTGATTTCCTTGGCGGATACAAGAATTTATTCCAAATCCATCAATGCCGTTCCCCGCCAAATAAATTCCCGGGTATTCCTTTTTGAGGTGTGCTTTTATCTGCCCCATTTTTTCTTCAAATTGGACCGTATATTGAGGAACCGCATCGGGCCACCTTTTCAACACGCGGTAATTGGGGTCATTCTCTATATGAAGAATCTTTTTGATATCCTTCAAGATGGTGTCCTCTATCTGCCTGTTACTCAAAGACATCACAAATTCTTCGCCTGTCCGGCCAAAGTAAGCACCGATCAGTTCTTCGTCCATATTGTTCAGAAACGGCCATTTTTTATTTAGCCACACGAGAGATGTGATGAATGAGTTATTTCTTCTCGGTGACAAAACACCAAATCCTTCCGGCTCTCTTTGAATGGAGCCTTTTGGAAAACTGAATAGAGCGTATCCGATGGATGCATTTTGGATTGGATATAACAAATCATACAGCGCTTCATCATGAGTGAACATATTTTTGTATGTACTTGCTTCTGTCGCAATACAAATCGCCCCGACCCGCATCTGCTCTTTGTTATTGATATCCAATATATAGGTGCCTTCAATGCTTTTGCTGATTTCAGTCACCTTTTTGTTATACTGTATCTCATCTTCCAGTAAATCAGTCAAGCGGTTGGTTAACAGAGACATCCCCTGCTTAAAGGTAACGTAATTACCTGTTCCATCCAGCACTTCAGGATGTGCATGGATACCTTTGATGATGGAGCCATGTTCTTTTTCCATATCATAAATCGGTTCTTTTGATGCACGGATTCCCAACAAATCAATATCGCTCGAAAAAATTTGTGAAAAGTAAGGTTCCACAACATGCTCAGACATTTCTGCCCCTACTCGGCTTCTTAAATACTTGCTCACACTGTATTCCTCTGCACTTGATTTGTGAGGCATAAGCGTTTCTTTCAAAAATGTCAGTTTTCCTTGCACAGTCAGCATGTCATACTTAAAAATGTCTTTCCTGTATGCAGGTATTCCTTTATAAGTGGGGAATTCAAAGTGGTGCAACTTATCATAAAAGTAGATATCTTCTTTTCCATTGACACTATACACCATATGGTCCTGGAGAGATAAATCATTGATGAGGTCAATTGCATCCGTTGCTCGGGTATCAATGGACTGAGGCCCCAGGTCAAAATAGTTGTCTCCAATTTTCATCGAGTAAATTTTCCCACCGGTTTGAATTGTACTTTCCAACACAATCAATTCAAAGGGTAAACCTTGCTCAGCAATCATTTGCTTAATTTTATAGGCTGTCGTCAGTCCCGTTATTCCGCTCCCTATGACAGCGATACGTTTTTTTGTTCTTTTCATAGTAAGGTCCACACTCGCTTGCTTCTTATTTTCGTGCATCTTCTTTTCATATACGTCTTTGATTGTATGAGTATTGTTCCCAAACCATATACTCGTACTTATTCATTGTCAATTAATCGGATGCTATTATTATACCATGCTTTCCCAGTTATTCTATCCTCAGAGCCAAATAAAGAGCACCGGATGCGCTTGTTTTTTCGTCTCACTGGAAAGTTCTTCATATGGGAGAATACAAAAGGGCTCAAGCTGTTTTATGCTTGAGCCCTTAAAGAAAATACTGTCCTACATTCAACTTCTTACTTTTACCCTTCAACCGCAGCCCATTTCAACGAGAGGGCAGGTCCTGCAGGGTGAATGAACACACCTTTGACATTCGTTTTACTTAGAGCAGTCATAAATGGTTGATACAAAGGAACGACCACCCCGTCTTCCAACAACACCTGCTCCGCTTCCAAAAGACGTTCCCATCTTACTTTCTCATCCGTCGTTGTTTTTGCCTCTTCAACCAAGGCATCAAATGTTTCATTTGAATAATTCGAACGGTTTTGCGGACTCGTACTTTCCCAAATTTCAAGGAAATTGATTGGGTCGGAAAAATCAGCTGCCCATCCGGATAGTTGGATGTCATAGTTTCCAGTTGCGTCTTTCTTTAATCGTTTTGAAAAAGGCATACTTTGAATGGTAATTTCCAGTTGAGGAAAAACTTCCATCCACGACGTCTGTAAATATTTCATCGTCTCAATCGCGCTTTCCGTATCGTCCCCGCTGAGTTCAAGCGTCACTTTGTTTTGACCTAATTCTTGCAGTCCTTTCTCAAAGAACGTTTGAGCCAGTTGCAAATCACGGTTGAGAAATGACCCGTTCTCTTTACGAAAATCTTTCTTGGACACAGGACTGACGGCCACACCGGCTGGGACAATTCCACCAGCAGGTTCCGCTTCGTTTTTTAACAAAGCATTCAATTCCTCTTTATTAACGGACAAGGCCAAGGCTTTTCGAATGTTGCTGTTAGCCAGTGGGGAAGGTTTGTTCTTCCGCATCAAATTAAATTTTATAAAGACGATCGAGGAAGTTGGGTAATCTCGTATCTCTTCCGGCCGCTTAAAATTGGCCAGCATGTTTCCTGATGCTGGAATCCAATCCACCTCATCGTTTTCATACCGTGTCAGAGCCGTGGAAGGTTCCTTCAACACATCCACAGTGGCTTTATTTAGTTTGACTGTTTCTTTATCCCAATAATGGGTGTTTTTCTCATAGTCCCAAGCCAAACCCGTCTCGCTCCACTCCGTTAACAGAAACGGTCCGTTCGATAACACGGTTGAAGCGTTTTCCCCAAAGGATTCTCCTGTTTCTTCCAAAAACTTTTGGTTGAGCGGGAAAAATATCGGAAGCGACAACAGTTTCTCCAAATAAGGATGGTCCTTTTCCAGTTCCACCACCAACGTTTTTTCCGATGGTGCATGCACACCCAGCTCCTCGGGCTCAACTTCTCCTGCAAGGATACTTTCGGCATTTTTGACTACGCCTGAAAAAAGATGACGATACGGCGCTCCGGTATCAGGATCGACTGCGCGTCTCCAAGAATAAACAAAGTCGTCCGCTGTCACAGGCGTTCCATCCGACCAAACGGCTTCTTCTCGTAATTGAAACGTATACGTTTTTCCATCGTTTGTCACTTCAGGGCGATTGGCTGCCATCCCAAGTTCCATCTGGTTGTTGGGTCCTTGTCGATACAGTCCTTCCATTACGTTGTTCAGTGCATTGAAACTCACTCTGTCGAAAGCAAGTGCCGGATCCATAGTAGACAATTCGGAACGTTCAATCATCCGTAGCTGTCCTGTTGAATCGGATGGCTGTGTTTCACTTGGTTCTGCACTTGTCGATTCGCTGTTCTCGCTGCAAGCAGACAACATCAACATCGCACAAAAGCTACATAATAGCAGTAACCATTTTGTCTGCTTCATTGACCGTCTCCCCTTTTTTAGTCGTTCATTTCATTTACTATACCATAGAACAGCGGTGGGTTTGAATAAGACTTTGCTTATCGTTTTTTCATGAGAACACAAAAAAACTCTCCTCACAGACGGAAGAGAGTTCAAAATGTACTTATTTGTTCAATGCAGTTTTAGCTTGCTCTGTCAATGCAGTGAATCCTTCTGCATCGTTGACAGCCAAGTCCGCCAACATCTTACGGTTGATGTCGATGCCGGCAACTTTCAAACCGTGCATCAATTTGCTGTAGCTCAAACCGTTCATGCGTGCTGCAGCGTTGATACGCGCAATCCACAATTTACGGAAGTTACGTTTTGTTTGTTTACGGTCGCGGTATGCATACTGGTAGGATTTCATCACTTGTTGGTTTGCTACTTTGAACAAGCGGTGTTTTGCTCCATAATATCCTTTAGCTAATTTTAAAACTTTTTTACGGCGTCTGCGGCTTACTACGCCACCTTTTACTCGTGCCATGTTGTTTCCTCCTCGATTATCGTCTCAAATTTTTTGGCTTCGTTTGGTCAGTCAAACTTATTTCATTTGAGAAAGTTGTTGTTTAATGCGTTTGAAGTCGCTGTTGGATACCATAGCAGACTTACGCAACTGACGTTTTTGTTTTTGTGTTTTGTTTGCGAACATGTGGCTTCGTTTTGCATGGCTGCGTTTCAATTTTCCAGATCCTGTTCTCTTGAAACGTTTTGCAGACCCTTTGTGTGTTTTTTGTTTAGGCATGTTGTTCCCTCCTGGATAAGTGATTATTTCTCGGCTTTTGGCGCCAACATGATGAACATGCTGCGGCCATCCATTTTAGCTTTTTGTTCGATTGCAGCGATATCCGATACTTCCTCGGCTAAACGTTCTAGAACTTCGCGGCCAAGGTCTTTGTGAGTGATCGCACGTCCTCTAAAACGAATGGATGCTTTTACTTTATCGCCTTTTTCAAGGAACTTACGTGCGTTCTTGAGTTTGGTGTTAAAGTCATGCTCATCGATACTTGGACTTAAACGAACTTCTTTGACTGTAATGGTTTTTTGGTTTTTCTTCGCTTCACGTTCTTTCTTTTGTTGCTCATAGCGGAACTTTCCGTAGTCCATCACACGGGCTACAGGGGGGTTCGCGTTAGGAGCGACCAAAACCAAATCCAAATTCGTCTGCTCAGCTAATCTGAGTGCTTCACTTTTGGATACCACGCCGATTTGTTCTCCGTCTTTGCCGATTACACGCAATTCACGTGCACGGATTCCGTCATTGACAATCATGTCTTTTGCTATGGTCATTCACCTCCGAATATTTTGAGAGAAGAGAGCAGAAAAAAAGACGGGTGCTTTCACGCAGCCCGTCTTATCTTTCAATCCGCACTTGAAGCATGGGTAATCCATGCCAAGTCTTGAATAAGATATCTGCCCAGGGATATAGTCCACTTAGGCGAGAAGCGGGTGCTTCTGCTTTGTTTTCTCAACTTCACATAGAATACCATGCATACGAATGTTTGTCAAATTCTTTTCGTGATTTTTTATTGTACCAGGCCGCTGATTTGGTTGACCTCTTCAGATAGAGCAGCCAAAAATTCGGATAACTCCATTGTTTGGGTGGCTTTTTCCCCATAACGACGGACGGCAATCGTACGATCCGCCATTTCATTATCTCCTACCACCAACTGATATGGAATTTTTTGAGTTTGGGAAGCACGGATTTTGTACCCCATTTTCTCATTCCGGTCATCTAATTCCACGCGTATTCCCATCGCTTGCAGTTTGCTTTTAATTTCTTTGGCATATGCTTCATGCATATCTAAGTTTACTGGAATAAGCGTCGCTTGAACAGGTGCCAGCCAAGTCGGGAATGCTCCTTTATATTCTTCAATCAAGTAAGCAACGAAGCGTTCCATTGTGGAGATGATTCCTCGGTGGATAACAACCGGACGGTGGGTGTTTTCTCCATCTTCTCCAACGTAAGTCAAATCAAAACGTTCAGGCAGCAAGAAATCCAATTGTACAGTCGAAAGCGTTTCTTCCATACCGATGGCCGTTTTCACTTGGACATCTAATTTTGGACCGTAAAAGGCCGCCTCTCCTTCTGCTTCAAAATACTCCAATTCCATTTCATCCAACGTTTCTTTTAACATGGATTGTGCTTTTTCCCACATCTCGTCGTCATCAAAGTACTTTTCTTTGTTGTTTGGATCACGGTAGCTCAAACGGAAGCGGTAGTCCGTGATGTTGAAATCTTCATAGACGGCAAGCATCAGTTCCACTACGCGTTTGAATTCCTCTTTGATTTGATCAGGACGGACAAATACGTGTGCGTCGTTCAATGTCATTTCGCGTACCCGTTGCAGGCCGGACAACGCGCCGCTCTTTTCGTAACGGTGCATCTGCCCTAATTCCGCAATCCGAATTGGCAGCTCACGGTAACTGTGAACGTCCCGTTTGTATACTTCCATGTGGTGCGGGCAGTTCATCGGACGAAGAACCAGCATTTCTCCGTCTCCCATATCCATCGGCGGGAACATGTCTTCATGATAATGATCCCAGTGTCCGGACGTCTTGTACAAATTCACATCTGCCATAATCGGCGTGTAGACGTGTTGGTAGCCCAAGCTGATTTCTTTGTCGACGATGTAACGTTCGATGGTTCTACGGATGGTTGCGCCTTTAGGTAGCCAAAACGGAAGACCGGAACCGACGTCCGGATTAATCATGAACAAATCCAATTCTTTTCCGAGTTTTCGGTGATCGCGTTCTTTGGCTTCTTCACGCATTTTCAAATATTGCTTCAAGTCTTTTTTATCGAAGAATGCAGTCCCGTATAAACGCTGCATCATTTTGTTGTCAGAATTTCCGCGCCAGTAAGCTCCTGCAAGCGACAACAGCTTGAATACCTGCACCCGTCCGGTTGACGGCACATGAACCCCACGGCACAAGTCTACAAATTCGCCTTGTTCATAGACAGTGATAATTTCACCCTCTGGAAGTTCGTTAATCAATTCTTGTTTGTATACATCGTCTTTAAACAAGTCCAACGCTTCTTCACGTGACACTTCCCGGCGGACAAACGGGTGGTTTTCTTTGACGATGGTCATCATTTCCTTCTCAATCCGTCCCAAATCGTCTTCAGTGATTGTTTCCGGCGAGTCGGTGTCGTAGTAGAACCCATTTTCAATTGCAGGTCCCACTCCGAATTGGATGCCTGGATACAACCGTTTCAGCGCTTGAGCCATGATATGTGCAGCGGAATGCCGCAAAATATTCAAGGCGTCTTCGTGATCCGGTGTGATGATTTCCAGGTCTCCATTTTCAGTCAATGGGCGTGAAAAATCGACATGCTCCCCGTTGAATTTTGCAGCCAACCCTTTTTTAGCGAGTGATTTGCTGATGTCAGCTGCGATTTCTTTTGGTGTGATGCCAGACGGCACTTGTTTTATTGCCCCGTCAGGCAGTTGAATTTGAATTTCCGACATTTTTATTCCTCCATCCACATTTAATAAACATATAAGCAATGATGAACAAACAAAAAAGAGCCCCATCGCAGCTCGTAAGCCGCGATGGGACGCTTGAATGCGTGGTTCCACCCATGTTCAGAACAAAGACACTCTTTGTTCTCTCTTAGTCGTTAACGCCGACAGACGTCCGCCATTACTCTTTTTTCACGGCGGCGCTCGAAAGGGGTCGTTTGAATGTGTTTTAAGGAACTTCCACCAATTGTTCCTCTCTCTGAAAAAACGGGCACGCAAACGGTGTCTTTCTCATTGCTTTACGTTATTTGTTGAAGTTAGCTTATCATGTTTCTTTTTTTTATTCAAGAGACTTTTTGTGTCTGTTTTACGGAACTTTCGTCACTCAGTATGACGCCGGTTTTCCCCTTTCATGGAAACTTCTTCCGCCAAGAAACGGATACGCTCCATGATTCGTTTCGCTTTCAGGGGCTCATCTTCTCCTCTTTGGCTGACTGTCAAATGTTCTTCTTCCAGTTGCTTCATGTTGAAATTGGAGGAGAAGAATGTCGGCAGCTGTTCCTGCATCCGGTACTGCAGAATCACCCCAAGAACGTCGTCACGAATCCAGCTGGACATCGAATCAGCCCCGATATCATCCAACATCAAAATCGGCGCACGTTTGACCGCATCGATTTTTTCTCCGGTTGTGTTTTGGCTGATGGACTGCTTCATTTCGACGGCAAAAGAAGGGAAATGCATCAATGTGGTGACAAATCCATTTTCAGCCAGCTCGTGGGCGATTGCCCCCAGTAGATACGTCTTCCCTACTCCAAACGGGCCTTCCAGGTACAACCCTTTATGGAATTTCTTCGGCGCTTCCAAATACTCTTCAATAAACGCAAACACCTTTCCAAGGACTTCTTGGCGCTCTACCGTAATTTCTATGTCCGCCAGTGTGACGTCCCGAATATCTTTCGGCATGTCCATCGACCGAATCCGGCTTTTGATTTCATTTTCACGCTGCCGTTCCAATAATTCAGGAGTCGGCACGTACGTGACCCCTACCCGCTTATGATTTAAAATCAACTGCGGTCTGTATCCTGGGGCCAACATCCCTTTCTTTTGTTGGAATTTCTTTTTTTCCTGCACATATTCGTACAATTCACTCGAACTTCTTTGAATAGCTTCATCGTCCAACACGGAACGATTTTCTGCCAGGAAACGACGGACATCTGGATCGTTCATCACTTCGTTCATCAACGTTTGATATCGTTTGTTCAATTCGTTTCGATCCATGATTTGTCTAAGGTTGTCTCCGACGTTGTCCATCATTGGTCACCTTCTTTCCGATAACTGCGGATTTTCTTCAATCTCTCTCTGAACGCTTTTTGTTCTTCTTCGCTCAGCCGCTGTTCTTTCTTTTCTGGCTGATCGTCTCTTGCCCAATCCGGCAATGTTTCTTTGCGATATGCTTTGTTTTGCTGCGAGTAGTTTTGCTTCCTTCCATAAGAAGCTCCCTTTTGGGTGTTGTTGTAACGCGCTTTGGTTGCCTGGCGAAGCTCTTTCACTTTTTTCATCGCTTCTTCCGGTGAAGAAATGTTTTGCTGTGCCCAGTCGTTGGCAATCTTGTAAGCTAAATTGCGGTCAAACACAGGACTGTTTTTCACCACAAGAATATAGTGAATCAAAATATTCACCACAGAGGCAGGGAGCTTGGATTGGGACAGTATTTCTTCCAACGTCCATTGTTCCGGTCTTGTGACAAACCCATTTTTTTGTTCTTTGATGGACTGCAAAAAAGCCATTGGCCGGTTTTCTTCACTCGACTCAATCACTGCGATTTCCCCTGAAGAAAAACCGTCTTGCCGCAACTGATTTTTTCTTTCGCGGTATTGGTTTTGTTCCTCTTCCAAGACTGTTTGAACCTTATCGGTCACCACGATTTTTTGGTCGTTCTGATTATGAAATGTTCGATGGGCATTCGTTTTCAGCTTCTGTATATCCAATACGCCTGATTCCACATCACAGGCTTCCAAAACGTATTGTTGCATTTGAAGTTCGTCAATTCCATACATTTCATGAAGCATAAAGATGGCGCGTTTTGCTTCTGTATTGACGGATTCTTTTTTCACAAAGTGTTTGTTCAAGCCGTTGTAAAAAAAGTCCCAATCGAACGAGTCACTTTGAATGGTCAGTCTTGGTTTTGACTCGCTTGAAACAGAGAGAGCGTTTTTGAACGGTGCATTCAACGACACCAGTTGATTATGTTGTTCAGTGGTAGGATTAAATTGGAACACATCCAGGAAAGACTGCGTTACTTCCCGGTAATCTTGTTTATCAATTGATGGCACCGAAAATTTTGCACGTAGGCTTTGATATGTTTTTTCCCCCACCCGCTCCAGCAACAATAAGCTGATGACATCATCCGCGAAAAAGTCAACGGCTGAAAGAGGCGGGTGCAGCTCATACAAATAAATGTGCTCACTGTCTTTTTTCTTATACGTACGCAACAACCCCACTGCTTCCAGCCGGACGCGTGACTGATAAAAATCCGCAATCCCAAAACTCAAAACCGCCAACAATTCAGCCACTAAAACTTCTTCTCTTCTCTGTGAAAACTGAGGAGCATTTTCTCGTAATGTCATATACAAACTATAAGCTGATGCTCCAATCACAGGTTGATACAAAGACGTTAACACTCGTTGATCAATATCAGAAAGAAGGGCAGTTTGACTGACGATATAGCCATCTTTTGGCGATAAATTTTTCCATGGATAACTCACTGCCACACGCGCCTTTCTTACTCTTTGTTCTGATTGTTTTGTTCTTCCAGTTCACTTCGCTTTTTTTCCAACTCTTGCATTTCTTTCATGAAAACTTCGATATCTTTGAATTGTCTATAGACACTGGCGAAACGAATATACGCAATTTCATCGATTTTGGCTAATCGGTCCATTACATACTCGCCAATTTTAGTGGATAAAATTTCATTTTCTCCGCGTTTGCGGATTTCGCGTTCCACATCATCGACCAATGCTTCCATCTGTTCCATCGCAATCGGTCTCTTTTCACAGGCACGAATGATTCCCCGCAATAACTTCTCACGGTTAAATTCTTCTCGGTTTCCATTTTTCTTAACCACCAGAATAGGAGCTTGTTCAATACGTTCAAACGTTGTGAAGCGGTACGAGCAGGCTTCACACTCTCTTCTTCTGCGGATGGCACGTCCGTCATCTGCCGGACGACTGTCCACCACTCTGGTTCCATTATGTTGACAGCGCGGACATTGCACGTTTCATCATCCTTTATTGTTTGATTCAGGTTCTTGGCATACTTTTCCTATAATAAATATAAGCTTATTATATCACAGGGGACGTGTGATGAGAATCGCAAAAAAGGACTGGTATAGACACCAGTCCTTTTCCGGTTCACGAAAGGAATCCTTGTTTTTGTAACCAATCCTCAACTTGTTTCTTTGTCTCTTTTATTGTTCCATTGTTGTCGATTAAATAATCTGCTCTTGTCATTTTTTCTTTTAAGGGCATTTGGGCATGGATGCGGTTGAGAGCTTCTTCGCGCGTCATCCCGTTACGCCGAATCAGACGTTCCAACTGAATGTCTTCGTCAACAAACACAACCATTGTCTTATCTGTCTTTTGATCATACCCAGCTTCGAACAACAACGGGATATCCAATACAACCAATGGAACTCCTTCTTCCAATGCCTGCTTGGTCTGCTGTTCAATCCATTCCCGGATGTCCTGTGCCAACATTTGATTCAATGCTTCCCGTTTGGTTTCATCACTGAACACTTCTTTCCCCAATTCGGATCGGTTCAGTGTACCATCCGGAAACAGCACCTTTTCTCCGAAATATGCACGGATGCGTTGCAGGCCTTTGCTTCCCTTTTTTACAACTTCTCGTGCGCCCAAATCGGCATCTATCACAGGAAAGCCGTACTCTTTGAATATTTCACTCACAGTTGATTTTCCTGAAGCGATGCCGCCCGTTAATCCGATAATCACTGTCTGGCTCCTTCTTTCCGCCGTGGCTTGATACTTAGACTTGGCAGTGTGGGCAGTAATGTGTCCCTCGCTGCGCAACTTTCTTTTTTTCAATCGTGGTGCCGCATCGCACACAAGGTTTTCCCTGACGGCCGTACACATTGAGAGCTTGTTGGTACGTCCCGTTCTCTCCAAACGCATTTTCGTACGTCCGAATCGTTGTCCCACCCGCTTCTACCGCCTGTTTCATCGTTTGGATGATGGCCCGGTGAAGGTGTGTGATGTCCTCTTTCGAAAGAGAACTGGCTGCTCTGTCCGGTCGTACGGCTGCTTGGAACAATACCTCGTCAACATAAATGTTTCCCAGTCCGGCAACAGCTGTTTGGTCCAACAACACTGCCTTGATGGATTTTTTTCGTCGTTTTAGTGCTTGAGAGAAGCTTTGTTGATCGAATGCTTCTTCAATGGGTTCCGGCCCCAGACGGCGTAAAGACGGCACGTCATTTTCTGTTCCTTTTGGCACGAGCAACATCCGGCCGAATTTGCGGACATCCGCATAGCGCAGTTCCCTTCCATCCTGTAAATGGAAGACCACATGCGTATGCTTTGAAAGCGGCTCGTCCTCTTCTGTGACTCTAAATTTCCCTTCCATCCGCAGATGGGAAATCAACGTATATGAGGTCAGGTGAAACAGCAGGAATTTTCCTCTTCTGGAAATTCCTACTATTTGTTCTCCTTTGATCGCTTGTTTGAATCTGTTTGCATCCTCTGGCAAAGCAATAATTCGGTCCCAGAAGACTTCTGCTTCTTGGATAACCGCCTGTTGGATTAATTTTTCCAGTCCTTTACGGACGCTTTCGACTTCTGGCAGTTCCGGCACTAGCTCTTACTTCCTTTCTTACGGGGTTACTTGGCTTCGTACCAATTGTCTCCCCAACTGCTTTCAACTTTCAATGGTATGGACAGTTCAACTGCATGCTCCATCACTTCTGTAACAAGTTTTTCCAAAGTTTCAATCTCGTCTTCCGGCGTCTCAAAGATCAGCTCATCGTGAACTTGCAACAGCATACGGGCTTGCAGCTTCTCCGCTTTCAGCCGTTTATCCATTTCAATCATCGCCACTTTCAGAATATCCGCCGCACTTCCTTGAATCGGCGTATTCATCGCTGTCCGTTCCGCAAACGTTCGTAAATTGAAGTTGCGGGAATTGATGTCCGGCAAGTACCGTCTGCGGTGGAAGAGGGTTTCCACGAAGCCTTTTTCTTTTGCTTCCCGAATCACGTTGTCGATGTAGTTTTTCACTCCAGGGAAACGAGCAAAATACGTGTCAATGTATTCTTGCGCTTCTTTCCGGCTGATACCCAAGCTTTCAGATAATCCGTAATCGCTGATTCCATAGACAATACCGAAGTTGACGGCTTTCGCGTCCCGACGCATGTTCGGAGTGACTTTATCGGGACTGTCCAGCCCAAATACCCGCATTGCAGTAGTGGTATGGATATCCTGGCCTTCCACGAAAGCCTCTTTCAGGTGTTCATCATCAGAAATGTGCGCCATGACGCGCAGCTCGATCTGGGAATAGTCGGAAGCGAAAATCTTCCAGCCTTCTTTGCTTGAAGTGAACGCCTGCCGGATTTTTCTTCCCTCTTCCAATCGGATAGGAATGTTTTGCAAGTTGGGGTCCACCGAGCTCAACCGCCCTGTCCGCGCAACGGTTTGCAGATAGCGGGTATGCACTTTTCCCGTCTCTTGATTGATGACTTTCAGAAGTCCTTCAATATACGTGGATTGGATCTTTGCAATCTGACGGTATTGCAGTATGTCGTCCACAATAGGCGCTTGGGGACGCAATTTTTCCAAGACATCTTGAGCAGTAGAATACCCTGTTTTTGTTTTTTTGATGACCGGATAGCCCATCTTCTCAAACAGAATCACACCCAATTGTTTCGGTGAATTTAAGTTAAATTCTTCACCGGCTTCTTTGTAGATGCGCTGCTCGATCGCCTCCAGCACTTGTTTGAATTCGATTCTCATTTCTTGCAGGCGTTCTGCGTCCACCTTGATGCCTTCAATTTCCATCTCAGCCAATACTTTGGACAATGGAAGTTCCATTTCTTTCAACAGCGCTTCCTGTTCGTTGGCGACCAACTCTGCATCCAGCATTTCCGTCAACAGCCAAATGGCGTTGACCTTTCTAGCGACATGTTCATACATGGCTGATTTGTCTTCTGGAATTCCCTTTTTCTTTCCTTTTCCATAAACAGCTTGATCCGGGGCGACTCCTGTGAAGTCGTGTTCGGAAGCAACGTCCGCCACATCTCCGCTGCTGTCTCTGGCCGTCAGCAAATACGAAGCCAACATCACATCAAAGTCAATTCCTGATACCGTCAGGCTCTTGCGGTTTAAAGCGACATAGGTTTTCTTAGCATCGAACACCGTTTTCTTCATCGCTGCATCGCTCAGCCAACGTTGGAACGGCTCGGACGCAAAAGCGGTGTCAGGCGAAGTGACATAGATGCTCTCGTTGTGTCCCCACGCCACAGAAACGATGTCTGACTGGTGGTAGTTCTCATCCAACATTTCAACGTAGAGCGCCATCCCGTCACCCAGCATGTCTTCTGTAATGGATTCAACGAACTGATACGACACTTCTTCTTCGTGATTGTTCAATTCTTCCAGGTATTCACCCGTGTCCAATTTTTCAAGATGCGATTTAAAATCCATTTCTTTGTAAAATTGGACCAGTTTTTCCATGTCCAACCCGTCATACATCAAATCGTCTATTTTTATTTCTATCGGTGCGTCGGTATCAATTGTAGCCAGCTTTTTACTCAGGAAAGCTGTCTCTTTTTCGTTGATGAGGTTTTCTTTCATTTTGCTTTGTTTCATCTCATCGATCTGCTCATACAAGTTTTCAACTGTTCCATATTGCTTCAACAGTTTCAAAGCGGTTTTTTCACCGATTCTGGTGACACCTGGAATGTTGTCCGATGCGTCTCCAGCGAGCCCTTTCATGTCTACAATCTGTTCCGGATTGATGCCCATCTCCTCTTTGATGTGCTCCACGGTCACTTCTTCGATGTCGCTGACCCCTTTTTTGGTCAAATCGATACGAACATTTCTGGAAGCCAATTGGGTCAAGTCACGGTCCCCGGTCAAGATGACGACTTCCATTTCGTCTGCATCCACTTGTTTGGTCAATGTGCCGATGATGTCATCCGCTTCGTAGTTAGGAAGCTCATACAGCGGAATGCCAAATCCATCAAGAAGGTCTTTCAAATACGGAATCTGTTCCGATAATTCCCCCGGCATGGACGTACGTCCACCTTTGTACTCCTCAAAATATTCGTGCCGGAATGTGGTTTTCCCTGCATCAAACGCAACCAACACATGTGTCGGTTCTTCTTTGTTCATCACAGCTTCCAACATATTATGGAAGCCGTACAAGGCATTGGTGTGCAGACCATTGCGGTTTTTAAACCGTTCCAATTGCGCATGCAAGCCATAAAACGCTCGAAAGGCCACACTGTACCCATCGATGAGCAATAATTTCTTCTTCGCCATAAAACGCACCTCTTTATCTTTTCCCATCATTTTTCAGGGTCTTTGTATCTTATTCTCTTCCTTATTCTAACAAACCACATACAAAAAAGGAAACCGGGTCTATGCCCTGGTTTCCTTTTTCATGCATCTGAAGAGCTTTAGATTTTTCCGCCTTCATATGACAGTCTTTTAATGTTTTTGTGCACTTTGGCTGAGGATGGTTTCGTATGCTTTTTCAAATTTTTGCACGTCTCCGGCACCCATAAAGACAACTACGGCATCTTTATGATCCAATAATGGAGAAACGTCTTCTTCCTGAATCACTACGGCGCCTTTTTCAACTTTGGCACTTAAGTCTTCAATTTTTACTTCTCCAGCTTGTTCTCTTGCGGAAGAGAAAATGTCACACAAGTAAACAGCATCAGCCAGATTTAAAGCTTCCCCAAACTCGCTGAGTAAAGCAACGGTCCGTGTAAAGGTATGCGGCTGGAAAACTGCCACAATTTCTTTATTTGGGTATTTTTGACGAGCCGCATCCAAGGTGGCACGGATTTCCACAGGATGGTGTGCGTAATCATCAATGATGACAGAATCCATGACGCGTTTTTCCGTGAAGCGGCGCTTCACTCCGCGGTAAGTCGTCAATTGGTCTTTTACTTTTTCGCGGTCGATTTCTTCAAAGTAGCAAAGTGCAATCACGCCGAGTGCATTTTGGATATTGTGGTTTCCAAAAGATGGAATTTTGAAGTGATCGTAGAATTCTCCCCGCATGTAGACATCAAAAGCAGAACCTTTTTCTGTCCGCTTGATGTTGCGCGCTTGGAAATCATTGTGTTCGCCAAAACCATAATAAGTAACAGGAACATCGGTTTCCAGTTTAAGCAGGTATTCGTCGTCTCCGCAGGCAATAATCCGTTTCTTTACCTGATCAGCCATCTGCTGGAACGCTTCAAAAACATCATCGATGCTTGTAAAGTAATCTGGATGATCAAAGTCAATATTGGTAATGATCGCATAGTCTGGTTTATACGCCAAGAAATGACGGCGGTATTCGCATGCTTCCAAGACAAAGAAATCCGCGTCTTGAATGCCGCTTCCCGTTCCATCTCCAATCAAATAACTGGTTTTTTCGATGCCACTCATGACATGAGACAACAGTCCAGTAGTACTTGTTTTTCCGTGTGATCCCGTGATGGCCACACTTGTGAACTGGTTGATGAACTCCCCCAGAAACTCGTGGTATCGTTTGACGTCCAAGCCCAGCTCTTTGGCGCGGACAATTTCTGGATGCGTGTCTGGAAAGGCATTCCCAGCAATGACCATCATCCCCGGCTGGATGTTTTCTTCTCCAAATTCAAAAAACGTGATCCCCGCTTCTTCCAACCCCTTTTGGGTGAAGAAATATTTTTTTACGTCGGAACCTTGAACTTTGAATCCTTTATCATGAAGAATAAGAGCCAAAGCACTCATTCCGGACCCTTTGATCCCTACAAAATGGTAAATGATTTCTTGATTCATGTAACGATACTTCCTTTTTTTAATCTAACAGGATATCCGAATCCTCCTGTTGAGCAGCCGACACATTACAGCTGTTACGCAATTCTTTCCTACTATAGCGAAAGTTATCTAAAAAATCCAGTATTCCTCCACTATTGTCACTTGTTTGTCAAGATAAGTCTGACCCCTTCACTGCGTCTGCACGCTGGAGGTAATGCGTTGAGAATAAACTGGACATCATGTTGGTTTTTGTTGTTATCGACTGCTGCTCATCTTGCATGATTCCCGACAAGGTTTTGGAAAGCGCACTTTTCTTTTTAGGCGGATGTGTTTTTTTACCCGGCTTATTTTTCTCAAGGGGCTTTTGAGCAGCTGGACCCGGCAATAGTGGAACCTCATTCCGGTTTGCCGTCACAGCTTCTGCATCCTGTTTCGGTTTTTTATCAGTTTTCGGCTGCTCCGGTTGCTTTACAAACCCTTCAAACAATAAGCAGTCAGCATCTTCTTTTTGCAGCCGTTTTTTTAAGGCATGGTAATCCACTGTCTTTTTCTTTTTCTCTGGACGCGGATGAAGCCCATAATACGGCGAAGGAACTCTTCCCACTTGAAAAGGGGTGGAAGAACGCTTGGAACGAATAGGCTCCTTTTTTTTCGGTAGCGACGATGTCCGATCGATTGTTGGAGATGAACCGGCTGGCTTTGCCTCTTCTGAAGTAGAAGGCCTTTTGAAAAGCGAATTCGTAGGATTTGGTTGTTCAGCGGTCGGAAGAATGTCCGACGGTGTCGATTCATGTTTAATCCGTGCAGAGAGGGTGTCTGGTCGTTTCGTTTCAGAGGTGTCTATTTTGTTGAGTTCTTTATGGTAAATGCTGGGTCCATCGTAACCGGACATCTCATTCTCCCTTTCCTTCACGTATTAGTTTTTCCACTCGGTAAAAGGTCTGCCTGTTTCTTCACTTTCAGGCAGCACAAGAATTCCTTTCTGTTGCCCCTCAACGTTCAAGCCCAATTCTCTTGCGGAACAGATCATGCCGAAACTCGGTGTACCTCTCAATTCACCGGACCAAATAACTGTTCCATCCGGCATGACGGCTCCTTCTTTTGCAACTACGACTTTCTGTCCTTGTGCAATGTTGGACGCACCGCAAACAATCTGCAGCACATCTCCACCGTCAACCTCTGTCTGGGTGATGGATAAATGATCGGAATCTTCCATCGGTTCACATTCTTTGACATGTCCCACCACGAATTTAGGGGAGAGGTCTGCTTCCAGTACATCGTCCCAGCCGCTGTCTTTAATCAACCCGTTCAACACAGCGATCTGCTCTTCATTCAATTCTACCGGCCCATTTTCTGGGAAAGATAAGTGGTCGGTGATGGAAAAGAAGTTGAATCCAACTGTCCACCCCGTTTCTTTGTCTTGCAGACGCACGACGTTTCCCTTTTTTTCAACTGTTTGGTTCTCTCTGGCCCCTTTTTCCATTTGTACGATCAATACATCGTTTAATCCGTTGTTGTTGTAACTGCTGACGATTGTCATGTTTTATTTCCCCTTTTTCTACAATAAGTCTTTGTTTAATTTTTTTCTTTGATGATGTCCAGCGTACTCTTATCGAGTGTCCGCGCCACTTGCAAAACCATTTCTTTCGCTGCTGCATAGTCGTCGATATGGAAAATGGTTTGGTGGGTGTGAATGTATCGCGCAGGCACACCGATTACTCCGCTTGGGATGCCGTTGTTAGCGACATGGGCCGCTACCGCATCCGTTCCTCCTTTGGAAACGAAATATTGATAAGGAATGTCATGGGTTTCCGCTGTATCGAGCAAGAACTCCCGCATGCCTTTCAATGTGATCATGCCGGGATCTTGAATACGGAGCAAAAATCCTTCTCCCAAACGGCCGAAAGCAGTTGGGTCTCCGTTCAAGTCATCTGCCGGAGAGCAGTCAACCGCAAAGAAGATATCCGGGTCAAACTGATGAACGGCTCCTTTTGTTCCGCGCAATCCGACCTCTTCCTGGACGTTTGCTCCTGCAATCAATGTATTGGGCAAGCTTTCTCCTTGCAGCTCTCTCAAAGCTTCCAATACCACGGTCACTCCAAAACGGTTGTCCCACGCTTTGCTGAGAATTTTTTTCCCTGTTGCCATTTTAACAGTTTCTACATCAGGTACAAGAGTATCTCCTGGACGCACACCATATTCTTCCGCTTCTTCTTTAGAGTCGAACCCTGCATCAAACAAAATATCTTCGACTTTGATTTGCTGCGGTTCTTTTCCTTTCATCAAATGCGGGGGGATCGAAGAGGAAACACATGGGTAGTCCCCTTTTCGTGTTTGAAGGGTAAAACGTTGGGAAGACACAACAAAAGGATTCCATCCACCCAATGGAAGAACCTTCAACAGCCCTTGTTTTGTGATGTTGGCCACCATGAAGCCTACTTCGTCCATGTGCGCGGCAATCATGACTTTTGGCGCTTCAAGAGAAGTGTTCTTTTTGATTCCAAACACTCCGCCCAGCCCGTCTTGTTGAATGTAGTCCACTAAAGGCTTCATTTCTTGCTTCATAAACTCTCTTACTTGGTGCTCAAACCCGCTGGTTGCTTGCAATTCAGTCACTTTTTTTATCAGTTCAAATGTTTTATCATTCATCTGTTTTTCCGGAAAGTTCCTTTCCAGAACGATCCCCCTTTTCTGTTCACTCACAGATTTTATTATACAGGAATCTTACTTGATTTACAGCCACCTTGAAAGGAGATTTGTGTCTTCCATAAAAAGCTTTGGGTTCTCTATGTGTTTTAGTTATGTTTGGAAAGTGATTGTGTTAAACTATAGCTGATAGTATGACCAAGGGGTGAAATAGGATGAGTTCAAAGACAAAAACAAAAGAAACACTCTCTCTGATTGGAGCAGCCATTTTAGGCGCAGGCTTCGCAGCCGGCTGGTTTGCTCGTCAATACGCAGTCGAAAAACGACCGATTCACGCAGATGACATTTTGGAAAAAGTGAAAAAGACATTTTTGAAGGAAGGCCCGATTGAAGGATCATGGATTGAACTGACAAAGGTTCCGTTAAGGAAGTTCGCCTATAAAACCGATGTGTATTATGGTGGAATCTCCCGCTTGGAAGAAGGCGAATTGGTTCAATACGAGTTTATTGCCGATGCTTATTCCGGGAGCATCATGGACGTCTACCGCGTATAAAAAAAGGCTCTATGTCAAATAGTGTTGGTGAGTCTTTTGAGAGGACAAAGTGATCACTCACTTTGTCCTCTTTTGTTAAACTGCGTCTTCCTCTTCGAAGGTCAATGCTCTTGGCGGATGGGTGGGAGCTGTCAACTGATAACTGATCAAAATTCTGGCACGTAAATTGTAAAAGTTCCGGTACCCGTATCCTGAACGCTTGATATTCTTGATTTTATTGTTCATGCCTTCAATCGCCCCATTCGAGAGGGTGTAAGTAAACGCGTGCTCAATAGATGAGTAGTACTTGTCCACGGTTTGAAGGATAGTTCGGACCCTTCGGGG
>NZ_AUCD01000034.1 GCF_000429585.1 Atopococcus tabaci DSM 17538 | reverse complement strand
TGGATGGAGCTGCTATACCAAAAATAGCCGCTGTTTCATTGAAGGACGTACCGTTTTCAATCATGAAGTTTAGTACATCTAGTTTAAACTGTGGGGTGTAGTTTGTATATCGTTTTATAAACGCTTCTACACCGTTATGTTCATATTGTTTCTTCCAAACTCGAATAATTTTATCATCAGCCCCGATTGATTGAGCGATTGTTTTGAAGCTTTCATTGCCATTCAAATACCTTAGAACGGCTTGTAATTTTTCTTCAGCTGTAAATTTAGCCATAAAAAACTGCACCTCCAATTGTTAGTTGTGTCTAACAATTGGGGTGCAGTTCAATAGGCTCTCCGGGATTTTCATTAGATTGTATACGGTGTGATGTTCTCCATCCCGATCATCGGGTCAATCAACTGTTTTTCGACAGCGACAGCAGTGAGAACAGGTTCTTCGTTATCTATAGGATTCTTTTCGGTTTTAGATTGTTCCTTTGACGGAGTGTTTTCAATATCTGGCGTTACGCGAATCGTTTCATCGGGTTCAGCTGCATCGAGTTCCGTTGTCAAGCGTTTGACCAAGGTGGTCTTTCTGTTCGCTGAAGAAGAAGACAAACTCTGTTGGAAAGCTGCTTCTTCCCCACACAAGATCAACAAGCGGCTGGCACGAGTGATGGCAGTATACAATAAGTCTTTTTTCAACATGCGGTGGTAACTTCTTACCAGCGGCAGAATTACCATTTCGAATTCACTGCCCTGTGACTTATGAATTGAACAGCAATAGGCCAGTGTGATTTTGTTCCACTCATTGCGCGTATAGGACACTTCATTCGCATCAAATTGAATCGTCAATTCTTCTACATTGTTTTCCGATTCTTTGGCCGTGATGATTCCGGTGATTTCTCCCATATCCCCGTTAAAGACATTCAATTCAGGTTCGTTCACAAGCTGCAGAACTTTGTCACCGATTCGGTACACACTGTCCATATGCTTGACTTCTTTTCGCCTGCCTGAGGGGTTTGGATTAAACAAGTCTTGGAGCATTTTGTTCAAGTTGTCGATTCCGGCCGGCCCTCTGTACATAGGGGCCAACACTTGAATATCTTGAGCGGTGAACCCTTTTTCAATCGCTTTGGACACCACTTGAGCCACTACGTCCATCACTTGATCGGCTGAGCAAGAGAAAAACGAGCGGTCGGCTTGATTTTTTCTGAAATCTTCCGGCAGCCGGTCATGCTTGATGTCATGTGCCAACGTGGTGATCGATGAGCCGTCATCCTGCCGGTAAATTTCATCCAGCTCCATCTTTGGAATTCGTTCGCTGTCGATTAAATCATGCAGAACTTGTCCTGGACCGACGGATGGGAGCTGGTCTTTATCTCCCACCAAAATAACCTGCATATCTTCAGGAATGGCTTTAAAGAGCTGATTCGCCAACCACGTGTCTACCATCGACATTTCATCGATAATCAATAACTGTCCATTTAAGGTGCGGTCCACGTCGTCCATTTCGATGTTTTCTTGCCCTGTCAACCCCAACAACCGGTGTATCGTGCTGCTTGGAAGGCCGGTGGTTTCATTCATTCGCTTTGCCGCTCTTCCAGTCGGCGCAGCAAGCAAAATGGGAAAAGCTTCGTCTTTGTAGGAATAAGGATCCAAGGACAGATCGTGCAATTCTGCAAAAAGAGAAACGATGCCGTTGATGACGGTGGTTTTTCCTGTTCCCGGCCCGCCGGTCAACACAAATAATGGCGACTGGATAGCTTGCTCTATTGCCTGTTTTTGTGATTTCCCATAAGTGATGCCGAGTGTTTTCTCCAGTTTTTCCAATTCATCCAAAATGTCTTGGCGTTCGATTTGTTTGCCTTCTTTTTTCTCCAGCATCCGTTCCACTGAGGAAGTGATTCCCCATTCCGCTGCAAAGAGAGAAGGAAGATAAAAACGGTCTTCCTCTTGGATGATCTGCCCTTCCTGGGAAAGTGAAATGACTTGATCCGCCACCGCTTCCGGTTCAATCAAGAACGAACGGCTGCTTTCAAGGACTCTCAGGGCTTCCTTTAATAAGTGCTCACTTTCGACATATGTGTCCCCGCTGCTAAAACAACTTTCCTTCAAAACATACGAGATACTTGCACGGATACGATTGGGTGAATCTCCATCGATGCCCATCTGTTCAGCGAGTGCATCGGCTCGTTTGAACCCGATATTTTCGATGTCTTCCACCAATTTATACGGGTTATTCCGGATGATGTCCAACGTTTGCTCTTGGTAGACCTGATAAATCTTATACGCGAGCTGATTTCCTATGCCAAGCTGGTTCAACTTCAACACCACTTGGTCCATGCCCTCTTCTTCTTCCAGGACCTTTACAATGGTTTCTCTTTTTTTCTTATTCAATCCGCTCACTTTTTGTAATGAATCCGGGTCATCCAAAATCGTTTCAATGACATTTTCTCCAAGGGTCTCCACAATGTTTGTGGCCGTGACTGTTCCGATGCCGACGAAACGCGGACCGGATAAATACGCCACCAGTGCTTCTGTTGACGACGGTCGCTCCTGCACGTACCGCTCGCTTTGGAATTGCACGCCATATTTTGGATGGTTTGTCAGGTCTCCGACAAACCGATAAGGAACCTCTTCTTTTATTTGGCCAAAGTTACCGGTGATCACAATTTCATCTTCTGAATACGTGGTGTTGGTTTCTTTTACACGCACGAGTAATACTTTGTAAAAATTGGATGGGTTTTGAAAGAAAACCGAAAGGACTTCTCCAATGATATACCGCTCTTCACTTTCATCTAATTGGAGACCAATTTCCTCTCTCATGTTGCAAACCCCTTTCTAATTCCGATCCGTCAATTTTCGATCGGTGTTTCTTCTTTTCATTTTAACGAAACTTCCGGGAATAATCTATGTAAATAAAGAAAACTTCTGCACTGGAGCGCAGAAGTCATTCTTTATTATACGTATTGCAATTCTTCACTGTGGTTGTATGCCGCATCGATGGTGCCGCCGCCCAAGCATTCTTCGCCGTCATAAAAGACGATGGCTTGTCCCGGCGTGATGGCACGCGCTGGTTCATCGAATTCCACTACTGCTTCTGTGTGGTCTTCATTCATGCGAACAGTCACGCCGACATCCGTTTGACGGTAACGGAACTTAGCGGTACAACGGAATGTGTCCGGTCTGTCTTCGTTTGTCGTAAAGGAAATTTCGCTGGCGTTCAAATGTGTGGAGTACAGTTTTTCATGATGATACCCTTGTCCTACATAAAGAACGTTCTTTTTCATGTCTTTCCCTACTACAAACCATGGTTCGTTGGAAATGCCTCCTCCACCGATTCCAAGACCTTTCCGCTGCCCGATGGTGTAATACATCAATCCATCATGACGGCCTTTCACTTCGCCGTCAATGGTCATCATGTCACCTGGCTGCGCCGGGAGATAATTCATCAAAAATTGTTTGAAGTCGCGCTCGCCGATAAAGCAAATGCCGGTCGAATCTTTTTTCTTCGCTGTCGCAAGGTTGGCTTCTTCTGCGATTTTACGGACTTCTTTTTTGTCCATTTCACCCAATGGGAACATCACTCGAGAAAGTTGTTCTTGGGACAATTGATTCAAAAAGTAGGTTTGGTCTTTGTTGTTGTCGACGCCTCGAAGCATCCGCGCTGTACCGTCCGCATCACGCTCAATGCGAGCGTAATGACCGGTAGCAACATAGTCTGCCCCTATGTCCATGGCATAGTCTAAAAAGGCTTTGAATTTGATCTCTTTGTTACACATGACGTCCGGGTTCGGCGTACGATCCTTTTTGTATTCTTCCAAAAAGTAGGTGAAAACTTTGTCCCAATACTCTTTTTCGAAGTTTACGGAATAGTACGGAATACCGATTTGGTTTGCAACCAAAGCCACGTCGTTGTAGTCTTCTGTCGCAGTACACACGCCATTTTCATCAGTGTCGTCCCAGTTTTTCATGAACACACCGACCACGTCGTACCCTTGCTCTTTCAATAAGAGCGCTGTGACAGAAGAGTCCACTCCTCCGCTCATCCCGACGACAACACGAGTTTTGCTGTTGTCTGTCATTTTATCACCATCATTTCTGTTAGATTCTGAAATAATCTACGAGTTGAAGGTCGTATTCTTTCAGTCTTTTTCATTATACTTACTTAACGTAAGTTGTCAAGGGTTGGTTCGCACCGACGGCCGAACAAAAGTGTCCGGCCGCTCATTTCAAATCTTTAGTTTACTCTTTCCAACACTTTTCCTTCCAGCAATCCATAAAAGACAGCTTCGACGCTTTCTCGATATTCTGAAAATTTGTCATTTTTATAAATATTGACGGGCTGCAGCCCGTTCGCTGTCGTAGTGGAAAACTTCAAATCGGATAAGTCTTTTGAAATGGTGATTTTCAACTTAGGCGCATGCGGGTCCGATACCATGGTCCCTAAAATACGGACAAGTTGGAATTTTCCGCTTTTTGTTTCCGTGAACCCGTTGTCTCTCAGCGTGTATTTCTTTGCATCCGGGTGAATCCGGTAAGTGTCCGAAGCTCCCGGCAAAGAAGCAGTTTTTATATTCTGTGTCACTGTTCTCCGTCTTCCTCTCAAAAAATTGTGTTTACTCTTTTTTCAATCGATCAGCGGCGTTTTTGATTGCTTGAGCTGTTTGGACCGCATCTTCAACTGTGTTGCCCATCCCGAAGCTGATGCGTAAAGATTCAGAAATGGCAGCATGTTCCGCTCCGTACATCGCCGTGAGCACATGACTTGGGTCGATGTTTCCAGCTGTACATGCCGACCCGGCGGAAACAGCAATGCCGGCCAAATCCAAGTGAATAATCAATTGCTCGGATTTGACGCCTTTGATGTGAAGGTTCAAAATATGCCCCAACGAATGCTCAGGATCACCGTTCATCTCTGTTTCAACACCAAGCGTATCGAGTTCTTCCAGCATTTTCTTTGCCAACTCCCGGTAACGCTCTCTGCGGGACTGGCGTTCAGCCATCATAATTTCCGCCGCTTTTTTAAATCCGATGATTCCCGGGATGTTTTCTGTTCCAGCCCGGCGTTTCATTTCCTGCTCTCCGCCCAGCATAAAGCTCGGCAAGTAGATGCCGTCTTTGACGTACAAGAACCCCAAGCCTTTCGGACCGTTGATTTTATGTGCAGAGACAGACAACAAATCGATGTTGTCACGTTGGACGTCAATATCCAGCAATCCATATGCTTGGACCGCATCTGTATGGAAATAGGCAGGTGCATCACTTTCTTTGATGATGGCTCCGATTTCTTCAATCGGCATGACGGTGCCGACCTCGTTGTTTCCATACATAACGGAAACTAGAATTGTATCTGGGCGCAATGCCTCTTTGACGTCTTCAGGTTGAATCCGCCCTTTTTGATCCACCGGGAGATACGTCACTTCAAAACCTTTGCTTTCCAGATACTCCATCGGCCGGATGACAGCATGGTGTTCCACTGAAGTGGTGATGATGTGTTTCCCTAAATGCTCCCTTGCTTCAGCGGTTTTCAAAATAGCGGTATTGTCGCTCTCGGTGCCTCCACTTGTAATGATGATCTCTGAGGGATCCGCATGGATGCTCTTGGCAAACACTTGACGGGCCTGATCGAGAAATCCTCTGCTTGAACGGCCGAATCGATGGATGCTGCTGGCATTTCCAAATTGTCCTGTCAGAGCTTCCGCCATTTCTTTTGCCGCATCCGGATGCATCGGGCTTGTGGATGCATGGTCAAGATAGATGGCATCTTTCATTGGTATTCATCCTTTCTGTTGCACATGCCATATATGGTCTTTAATTTCTAACTTCATACAGTTCGGGGAAGAGCATGTTCAAAATCCCTTTAGTCAGTCTTCTTCCTTTTCCTTCATAGACATAGGCATGCATATGCATGGCGGGGTTGAAGTTGGCTTCAATCGCGGTGTATCCAGGATTTTCCTCTGTGCTCGGCTGCGTATAGTCCGGAATAATCAAATCAACTCCACTTACTTTTGCACCTACCACTTCTGTGATTTGGGCAGCAATCTTTTTGTAACTGTCATGCATTTGGTCGGTAAAGTCAATGGAGTCTCCTCCCGTGGAAATGTTGGAATTCTCGCGAAGATAAACCTTTTGTCCCGGTTCTGGTATGCTGTTCACATCCAACCCCTGGGCACGCAGCATCAGCTGTTCAATTTCTCCCAACGCAATTTTTTCCAATGGTGCACGGTGGTTTTCTCCCCGTAAAGGATCTTGATTTTTCTGTTCAACCAATTCCTTGACTGACTGCTTACCATCCCCGGTCACATTGGCAGGAATTCGCAGCAACACCGCTTCTGTTTTGCCGTTTAAGACAAAGAATCGATATTCCGTTCCTGGCGCATATTCTTCCACGAGAATCGCATCGTCTTCTTGGAACGCCAACTCCACTGCTTCCTCAAATGATTCCCGGGCGGCCGGCTCTTTAAATACGGAAATCCCCACACCATAGTTGGTTGATTTTGGTTTAACGACAATTTTTTTGTGTTCGAACTTCCAGTAGTCCGCTTTAGCGTCAGCAGCAGAGATGTATTCTGCGCCTCCAGGGACAACAAAACCGTGCTCCGCCAACACTTTTTTTGTCACTGTCTTGTTTTCCATAATCAAAGGCGCAATATACGTATCTTTCGCGGTCATATTGCCATTCTTCACATACTCCACGTGATTTTGGTGGGACAAGCGCAAAAATTGATCTTGTTCGTCCAGTATTTTTACCTTGATGCCTTTTTGCAATGCATCAAACAGCAAAAGTTGGGTAGACATTTCCATGTTTTCAAAACCACGTAACAAGAAAGGTTTTTCCAACGCTGTCTGTTTGTAAGCAGATGCCAGACGGCTTCCAAGTTCCAAATAACTTTCTTCTCTCATAAGGTCAACCAGTCGGGCAGCCTTTGTTTGTTCAGGGTGCTCCATCAACGTTTGAGCTCGTCGGATACTTTCCATGGATTCTTGGTCGGCTCCAATGACAGAAGCCATCTCTTCCATCTCGCGCAGGAGTCGTTCTCCTTCTTCTTGATACTGAGAAATTGAAAACGGCGACTCCATTGCCGTCCTTTCATTCATTTCGTTTCCAAGTGTGAGTTTCTCCAGCGAACTGTCTTCGTCTTCCATCCAAACCAACAACAAAAGAAACATATGGATAAAGCGCAGGCTTTCCACTGAAAGGCCGAATGGATCAAACGGATCGACATCAATGGAACGGAATTCCACATATTTGATTCCATTTGCAACCAAATCTTTGACTTGGCTGGCTCCCCGCACTCGGGCGGATCCGTAAAATTCTCGTTCTTCTGACAATAATCCTTCTTGGGTCATCCGCTGAATGTCTGACGCATATTCTTCTACGGATGCATAAGATACTTGAACGTCTTGAGTATTGTGATACCCATAAGGACTGTTGCGCAAACTGCGTACGTACTGTTCAGGCGGTTCAACCTTTTCACCTTTCACCGAATAAAAGTCTGGTTCTGCATGCGGCGATGCGCCCAACATGTAAGTCAGCAGCCAGCGGTAACGAATAAAGTTCCTCGCTAACTTCATATGCACAGCGTTTGAAAAATCTTGGAACGTTTCCGTTGTTTCAGCAGCTTCATACAGCGCACGTAAAAATCTGTCGCTAAACCCATAGTTGATGTGAATGCCGCTGATCATTTGTTTTCGCTTGCCGTATTTCCTTGCCAATTCTTCCCGGTAAAGAATTTGATGCTCTTCCTCCACTTTCACGATGGGGATCTGATCGTCTGAAGGCAGCTTCCCCGGCATGCTGAAGGGCCACATCCATTCATCTTCAGGCAACGTGCGCCAAGCCACGTCATGCAACGCAGCCATCCAGCGGTAAGTTTCAGAAATAGAATCTACAGCGGATGTGATCAGCTCAAGCTGGCTCTCACTGAAATCCGTTTGAATATAAGGGTGATACGAACGGCTCCCAAAGCCGGACGGATGGTCGGTCAACGCCAACTTTCCTTCTTTGTCCACACGCAAAGATTCTTTTTCTATACCAAAATCTCCTTGGAGAAAAGCTTCCGTCAAATTATTTTCCACGATTGTCTGTTTTATTTTCATATCAGTCACGCCTTTATTAGTTAATCCTCTTATTGGAAATGAGTCCATTTGCCACCCTTCCATCTTATCACAATCGCCGGCTCTCAAACAGTGCCCGGTTTTCGTTTTTGCAATGTTACTTCTTTTGCGGCTGTTGGTTCCCACAGCTTTTAAGTGATATACTGTCGTTAGAAAATGAATGGTAAGGAGAATCTCTATGAACCAACCGCTGGCTTATCGTATGAGGCCTGAAAATATCAGTGAAGTTGTAGGACAACAACACTTAGTGGGGGAAGGAAAAATCATTTGGCGCATGGTACAAGCAAAGCGTCTTTCTTCCATGATTTTATATGGTCCCCCGGGCATTGGAAAAACCAGTATCGCCAGTGCCATCGCTGGTTCAACCAAATATGCGTTTCGTACATTAAACGCAGCGACCGACAAGAAAAAAGATATCGAAATTGTTGTTGAAGAAGCAAAGATGAGTGGAACAGTCATCTTATTGCTGGATGAGGTCCACCGGCTGGATAAACCCAAGCAGGATTTTTTACTGCCTCATTTGGAAAATGGTCGGATTGTTTTGATCGGTGCCACAACCGAAAATCCTTATTTATCCATTCATCCCGCCATTCGAAGTCGTACCCAGATTTTCGAATTACACCCGCTCTCAGAAGAGGACATTATGACCGCTTTGAACCGAGCAGTGAACGATGAAGAAAAAGGATACGGCAATAAAGACATTTCCCTCAAAGAAGAAGCGCTGCAGCATTTTTCAAGAGCCACCAACGGAGATCTACGCAGCTCATTGAACGCGTTGGAGCTGGCAATCGAGTCAACCAAACCGGACAAAGACGGCATCATCCACATCGATTTAGCCGTCGCAGAAGAATGTGTCCAACGAAAAGCGATGACACACGATAAAGATGGAGATGCCCATTACGATGTCATTTCCGCATTTCAAAAATCTATTCGTGGAAGTGATGTCCACGCCGCCCTTCACTATCTGGCAAGGCTCGTGGAAGCAGGAGAACTCGCCACGATTTCCAGGAGATTAATGGTCATCGCTTATGAAGACGTTGGACTGGCCAACCCAGGCGGAGCAGCTCGAGCCGTAACGGCCGTTCAATCAGCAGAGCGGCTGGGTTTTCCAGAGGCACGGATTCCTTTGGCAAATGCAGTCATTGAATTAGCCCTTTCCCCTAAATCCAACTCAGCGATTGAAGCAATCGATCGGGCATTGGCGGATGTGCGCAGCGGAAAGATTGGAGACATTCCGGCAGACTTAAAAGATGCACATTACAGCGGAGCTAAAGAGCTGGGTCGTGGAAAGGGGTACAAATATCCCCATGATTATCCGGGCGGAGTGGTTCCACAACAATATCTGCCGGATCGACTGAAACACGCTACGTATTACACCCCTAAAACGACAGGTAAATTTGAGGATGCCATGGCTCGTCAATATGCCCGCTTGAGTCAACTTACAAAACAAGACAAGAACGGTTAAGCGTTTACTTCCGCTTAACGGTGATAGTTTTTTACAATTCCAAAAGCGCAAATATTGACACGCCCCACCTCCTGTGCTAGTATAAGGATAAGAATTCTGAGGTGTTCGTGAAGTCTTAATTGCGTTGACCGAACAATGAATGTTGATTTGGGATTCGAAAGAGCAGGTGGATGACATACCATTTCACTTGGTCGTCAGAAATCTGTTCGGAGAAGCCCCCCTGCTTATGAGCGGGTTCAACCAAACAGACGTTGTAACGGCACCACCGGAATTCCATTGAGCAACAAAAGAAAAGGGCCGGGATAATCCCGGCCCTTTTTGTGTTTAAATATTCCTTTCATATTTTGGTATGCAAGACTTATTCCAAAGCTGATTCCGACTTTTTAACGCGTATAAAGGTGAATAACTTTGAAAACGACTTCATTTGACTTAATATATACATAAGGAAAGGTTTTAGAAAAAAAGATTGGAGTGAAGAATATGTATCAAGAATATCAACGCATATTAGTGGCAATTGATGGATCCAGAGAAGCTGAGCGGGCGTTTAAGAAAGCTGTTGAAGTGGCTAAACGAAACAATGCGACTTTAATCATCGCTCATGTCATTGATACACGTTCTTACCAAAGCTTCTCCACGTTTGACGGGTCTATTGCAGACAATGCAAAAACAGAAGCAAGAAACACATTAAATGAGTACAAAGAATACGCAGCAAAAGAAGGCTTGGCAGAAACTGTGACTGTCCTTGAATTTGGATCGCCTAAAGTTATGGTCGCCAAACAAATACCTGATGCCCAAAATGTAGATTTGATCATCCTGGGTGCAACTGGCTTGAATGCGGTGGAACGTCTCTTTATCGGTTCTGTATCCGAATATGTCATTCGCCATGCCCGTTGCGATGTTTTGATTGTACGAACAGACTTGGATAACCATGTACCGGACTGATACTTTTTCCAATAAAAATAGGTCCTTCCCTCTTTTCAGATGGGAAGGACCTATTTTTTATTAAGAGAGCTGCACGTTCCCACAGATTTCTCCTAAATTATTTTTGGTTTTTGAAGCGTTCTACTTCACGGGCAATCATAACTTCTTCGTCTGTTGGAATCAAAAGAACTTTAACTTTAGAATCATCAGTGGAGATGATACGTTCTTTTCCACGAACGTTGTTGCGTTCGTCGTCCAATTCCACGCCGAATGTAGTAATGCCGTCAATGATTTCTTTTCTGGTTTCGACTCCGTTTTCACCGATACCTGCTGTAAAGACGATTGCATCACAGCCGTTCATCGTAGCGATGTAAGAACCGATGTATTTTTGAACGCGGTTAGCAAAAATACGCAAAGCAATCGCTGCTTTTTCATTTGTGTCTTCTACATCTTCCAGGTCACGCATGTCGCTGGATACGCCGGACAAACCTTTCAAACCAGATTTGTTGTTCAAGATGTAAATCATTTCATCGATCGTGTTCAAACCTAATTTTTCCATCAAGAATGGAAGCAAGGAAGCATCGATATCTCCGGAACGAGTTCCCATTGTCACACCAGCAAGAGGAGTGAATCCCATAGACGTATCAACAGATTTTCCGCCGTCTACTGCAGTGATGGATGCACCGTTTCCAAGGTGGCATGTAATGATCTTCAACTCTTCCAACGGACGACCCAACATTTCAGCTGCACGTTCAGATACATACTGATGGCTTATTCCGTGAGCGCCATATTTACGAGCGTTGTATTTTTCATAGTATTCCATCGGAATGCTGTACAAGTAGTTTACTTTCGGCATCGTTTGGTGGAAAGAAGTATCAAAAACAGCCACGCTTGTGATGTCTGGCAAAATTTCGCGGAAAGCTTTGATTCCTGTCGCATTTGCTGGGTTGTGAAGTGGTGCAAATTCAGACAAGTCTTCAATCTGTTGGATGACTTCCTCTGTCACCAATGCGGAGTCTTGGAAAATTTCTCCTCCTGCAACCACACGATGTCCGACACCAGAAATGTCGTTGAAGTCTTGAATGATGCTCAACTCGATCAATTGTTTCAACAACAATTCTACTGCTATTGCGTGGTCTTCAATGTCCAGTACTTGCTCGAATTTTTCTCCGTCACCATATTTGATAGTAAAGATGGAATCGTTCAAGCCAATACGCTCCACGATACCAGAAGCGATGACTTCTTCTGCTGGCATTTCATATAATTTCCATTTCAAGCTGGAACTTCCAGCATTGATCGACATAGTTTTTGGCATTACTTTCTCTCCTCACACTTCTATGGATATAAAAATCTTGTTACTTCAGGTTCTTTTCTTTCCAATCCACTACTTCAGCGATAAAACGCTGCAGCGATTCCCGCTCTCTGAAATCTGGTGCAACAGCCAACAGGACTTCTTTCGCCTGTTGTGCCTGCGCTCCTTTTTTCTGAAGCATCAATATAGCTTTGCGAGATTGTTCATTCTTAAAGAATTCCTTCGGCAATTGAATGAAACCTTGGAAATAAGCCACTTTTTGAATATAAGAAAGCAGCGTTTTTGATTCATCCATTTGAAAAAGATTCGCTGGAACAATGAAAAAGGCAAACCCATCATTTTTTAAGTAGGTTAATCCTTGCTCAATAAATAAATAATGAGAATAAGATTTGCCTTCTTCAAAAGAAGTCTCGAACTTGGCCGCATTTGTATCAAGCGGATAGTAACCAACCGGCAGATCACTGATCACCAAATCGGATGGTTCCACCAATAAATTCCCCAGCGCATCTTGGTGCGTCAGCCGGATGTCTTCCAATCCCTGCAGGTCTATATTCACCGATGCAATGCTTAACAGCAAGTCATCATTATCAATTCCTTCAGCGGACACTTGCAATCCGTCGCTCCTTAATTGATTGTAGACAACAGACAACAAGTTGGCTGTTCCAACGGCTGGATCCAATATCTTCACTGACTCTTTCCGTTCTTTGAATACAGTCCGGATCAAGTACACCATCAATAAGCCGATGGCATCGGGAGTCATCTGATGATTCGGCTGCAAGTAGTCTTCTTTGGTTCCTTTTAAGATGGCCAATTGGACTGCTTGTCTGATTTCTTCTGCCGACATCTCATCGAATGACACCGTCGCGTAAAGTTTTCTTAATTCCTTTGCTGCTTCCTCGCTTGGTTTTCCATCAATAATTCTGGGTTCTTTCCCGTCCAGGATGTTTTCTCCTGTTTCCACAAGGGATTCGAGATAGGACATGTCCAGTTCTTTTTGGAGAATTTCCACGGAAGAATGCAGCGTGGAAAACAGAGCGGTTACTTTTTCGTTTGCCACATTTTTCAGCCTTTCTTAGAGAACCTAGCATTTACTCTACTGAAGTACGTCAGGAAATACACTATGAAAGAATCCTACCCTTAGTTTAGCGAAATATCCCTATACTTACAAGCCAGGTTTCTCTTCATTTCTCAGTTTCTTTACTTGACACATTGCTCCTCCCCTTTCTCTTAAAGAAAAAGGGCATAAAAAAATGGCCTGAGATTTCTCAGGCCAAGTTGTTTGCGTATTATCCTTATTGAGCAACAGGATAAACAGAAACTTGTTTTTTGTTGCGGCCTTTCCGTTCGAAACGTACCACGCCATCTACTTTAGCATAAAGAGTGTCGTCTCCGCCAATTCCAACGTTTACGCCAGGGTGGATTTTTGTACCACGTTGACGGTACAAAATAGATCCTCCGGAAACAGCTTGTCCGTCTCCAGCTTTAGCGCCCAAACGTTTGGATTGAGAATCACGTCCGTTTGATGTGGAACCGCCACCTTTTTTCGTAGCGAACAATTGCAAGTTCATTTTCAACATCCTATACACCTCCTGTTTACTCGATTTTTTCTTGAACAGCGACATATTGTGGATATTCTTCAGAAACACTTTTGCATGAAAGACAAAGACTTTCCAAAAGTATTTGTGCGGTCTGCCATTGTTGCTCTGATAAATCTTCCGGTAAGGCGACGTACAAGTAGCCGCCTTCTTCTTCGTCCGTTTCCACCAGTGGAGTGAATCCGCCGATTTCAACCAGGCTGTTTACCGTTCCGATACTCAAAGCAGAAACAGCAGCACACACAATGTCGTATCCGTATGGTCCCGATTCTGCATGACCAGAAATCTCGACAGAAAGAATGTCGTTTTGGTCAGTGCGCCGGAAATGTGTTTGAATCATTTCCTTGCCTCGTTTCCTTATGCGTTAATGCTGTTGATGACAACTTTCGTATAAGGCTGACGATGGCCTTGTTTACGATGGGAGTCTTTTCTACGTTTGTATTTATAAGTAACAACTTTTTTGTTGCGGCCTTGTTTTTCAACTGTGCCTTCAACCGTTGCGCCTTCTACCAAAGGAGCTCCGATTTTTGTTTCGTCTCCTTTGACCAACAATACTTCGTCAAAAGTAACTGTTTCTCCAGCTTCGGCATTCAATTTTTCAATGTAAATTGCTTGGCCTTCTTCAACGCGTAGTTGTTTTCCACCTGTTTTGATGATTGCGTACATTCTCTGCACCTCCTTATAGACTTAGACTCGCCGTCATGAGCGCCTGATGGACTTAATGACTCACTCCGAGCGGTTGTAGCTGTGGTGCTTCACATTACAACATTAGTATCATACCAAAATGAAAACACCGAGTCAATGAATAATTCTCTGTTTTAAAAAGAGAATTATTCAGACAAAAACTCATCCGATGAGACCATCCGGGTACTAAACGCTTCGGAGAAAGCCAAATCGTGTGTCACAAGTAAAATACCGGTCCCTGCGGCGGCAATTTCTTGGATCATCTTCCCTATCCCGCTTGCCGACTCCCTGTCCAAAGCGGATGTGGGTTCGTCGAAGCAAAGGATATCGGGGTTCAGCATCATAGCACGTGCAATCGCGACCCGCTGCTGCTGTCCTCCAGAAAGGGTACTCGGATACGCGTCTTTTTTCTCCAACAGCCCCATCTGACCGAGCAGCTCTTCTGCTTTTTTTTCTGCATCTTGTTTGCTCATCAACTTTTGTGCTAATGGAGCTTCTATGCAATTTTCAAGTACCGTCATATTCGGAAACAACTGATAGTTTTGGAAAACCATACCGATTTTATTTGTGTATCTCTTTTGTTCTGCTTTGTCGGCATAATGAACAGCTCCTGTTGCATCCGATTGGAACAACACTGTATCGCCGATGGAAAGTTTTCCACTGTCCGCTTTTTCGAGTCGGTTCAATATGCGCATGAAAGTGGTTTTACCTGTACCCGACTTCCCTACAAGAGCGATAATTTCTCCCTCTTGTATTGTTAAGCTGAAATCTTTCAAGACAGGGACGCCTGAGAAAGATTTTGATATTTTTTCTGCTTTCAATGCCATGATCGCTGTCTCCTTTTAAAATGTAAATCGTTTCTCTATTTGGTTTAATATGAGTGTCACCACGCCGGTGATAATCATATAAAAAACACCGACCGCTAAAAACGGCACCAATGAGGCATAGGTGTTGGCCGCAATTTGACCTGCACGCAATAACTCGCCAATCCCTAAGATATAAATTAATGAAGTGTCTTTCACCAATGAGATGACCTCATTTCCGACTGATGGGAGCACCACCCGTAAAATTTGCGGCAAAATGACTCTTCTAAATCCTCTGACCTTTCCAATTCCAAGCACTTTAAGGGCTTCAAATTGGGCTGTAGGAACTGACAAGATACCGCTTCTGAAAATTTCCGCATAGTAAGCCGCATAATTCAATATGAATGCTATGACAGCAGCTGTAAACCGATCGAAGGTGATGCCGACCAAGGGCAGTCCGAAGAACACGAACATCAATTGCAGCAGCAAAGGTGTGCCGCGCATCACGTATATATACACTTGGACCAGCCAGGAGATTGGCTTCGGACTGTACACACGAACCAACGATACCAAAAACCCTAACGGCAGGGTGGTCACTACAATGATAAAAAACAACAGCATGGTTGTCTGCAAGCCATTCAATAATGATGGCATGATTTCACTTATTAAACCCATTTTACCTCTTCCTTCTTCTCAATTAATCGGCAAACCACTTCGCGTAAATCTCTTGACGGGTGCCGTCCTGTTCCATCTCTTCCAATGCAGTGTTCAACTTTTCCAAAAATTCCGTGTCACTTTTCCGGACACCGACTCCGGTATTTTCTTGGCCGAATGACTCGTCCAAAATGCGATACCGGTCGTCGCCTTTTTGTTTCATTGTGTAGCGGGCGTACGTCTCGCTTACCGCGATGGCGTCACTGCGTCCACTGTCCAAATCGTTGAACACATCTGTATAACTGCGGTATTGGATAATCTCGCCGTCAGCAAATGTCTCCACTATCCCGGTCGGGTGATTCATCAATAAATCTACTGTACTCGAAGATTGTTGAGAAGCAACTGTTTTGCCTTCCAAGTCTTCCCATGTCTGAATTGGGCTGTCTTTTAATACGACAAACACTTGACTCGACTCAAAATATGGAACACTGAAATTGACTTTTTCTTTTCTCTCTTCTGTCATGGAATAACCGTTCCAGATGGCGTCTATGTTCCCTGAATTCAATTCTGTTTCTTTCATTGCCCAGTCAATGGGTTGGAATTCGACTTCGACTCCCATTCTTTCAGCCGCCTCTTTTGCCAGGTCTACGTCAAAACCAATCAGATTTCCTTCATTGTCACGGAACCCCATCGGTACAAACGTATCATCCAATCCTACGACCATTGTATCTCCAGGCACTGCTGCAAAACCCTTGTTTTCCTCGTCAGAAGCTTTTGTGTTTGTACATGCGGCAAGTACGGCCGCTCCCATTCCTATGATCAATGCAGTACGAATAAACTTTTTCATTTCCTCTCCCCCTGGTTGTGGAATTGACTTTTTTTATTCTGAAAACCACTTGCTGTAAATTTCGTCGAATGTTCCATCTTCTTTTATGTCGTTCAACGCTTGGTCGAGCGCTTCTTTCAATTGTGTGTCTTCTTTGCGCAAGCCCACGCCATACTCTTCTGTTCCAAATGTATCTTCCAGCACGCGGTAAGCAACATTGGGGTTTTGCTTCATGTAGTACCGTCCCATTGTTTCGTCTACAACAATGGCGTCGCTTCGTCCGGATGCCAAGTCATTGAACACGTCATTATTGGATGGATATTGAACAACTTGTCCGTCATTGAAACGTTCAACGATGTTCGATTCATCTGCCATAATCGCGTCTACCGCACTTGATGACTGTTGAGCAGCCACTGTTTTTCCGGCTAAATCTTCTTTTGTCTGAATATCGCTGCCTTCCAGTACAACGATGATTTGATTATTTTCCATGTACGGTTCACTGAACGCTACTTTTTCTGCCCGTTCGTCTGTGATGGTATATCCGTTCCAAATCATGTCTATGTTTCCTGAGTTTAACTCGGTTTCTTTCATTGCCCAGTCGATTGCCTGGAATTCCACTTCTTTGCCCATGCGTTCTCCAGCCTCTTCCGCTAAATCCACGTCAAAGCCGACAATTTCTCCTTGGCTGTCTCTGAATCCCATTGGCGCAAACGTGTCGTCTAAACCGATAGTGAGTGTGTTGTCGTCTTGTCCCGCTGTATCGGTGTTGTCGCATGCTCCCAAAACGCCTGCGGTACCTGCCAGAAGCATCAGTTTCATCCATGTTTTTTTCATCTTGTTTGTCCTCCATAAATTTAATATTCTAGTTTCTATTGAGCTGCAGTCTCAGAGAAACAAAAAATCGTCCTTTAGTCATTCCCCTGCACAGAGAATCACTAAAGGACGATTCGTTAACGTAATCGTGGTCCCACCTTTATTTACAGTCCCTTCACAGGAACTGCCTCACAGCGTTCAAAACTACTAAACGCCTGCACTGTAACGGGTGCTCCCGGGATAAGCTTACTTTTCAGTTCAGCCTCCAGCTCAGAGATGTGTGTTCAGAAAGGTCTCTTGACTGCTCACACCACCCACAGTCTCTCTGAAAAGAGGCATTTCCTACTTTTTCTCGTCGTCGCTATTAATTTGAGTACTACTGTATCACACTTTTTTCTTTCTGCCAAATATTTTTTGCCAGAAACTTACTTTTTCTTCTTTCAATGTCATCAAAGGAACCGTCTCACCCAAGATACGGCGGGCAATGTTGCGGTAGCCTTGAGACGCCACATTATCCGGATCCAATACGACTGGATTCCCTTTATTGGATGAGCGGACAACTTGGTCGTCTTCAAAAATGATACCCAGCAAATCCACTGAGAGGTGACGCGTGATTTCATCGATATCCATCACTTCACCTTCCTGCATCATTTTTTTCCGAATACGGTTGATGACCAAACGTGGACCGTCAACATCCATTTTTTCGATTAAGCCGATGATGCGGTCCGCATCTCGGATAGCCGAAATTTCTGGTGTTGTAATCAAAATTGCTTCATCTGCTGCAGCCGTCGAGTTCTTAAATCCTTGCTCGATTCCTGCTGGACAGTCAATGATCACGTAATCAAATTCTTCTTTGAGTTGAGTAACCAACTCAATCATTTGTTCTTCATGGATTGCTTCTTTTTCTGCATTTTGTGCAGCTGGCAATAGATAGAGCTGATCATTGAATCGTTTGTCTTTAATGAGCGCCTGATGCAATTTTGCACGGCCTTCGACCACGTCAATAATATCATAAATGATTCTGTTTTCCAGACCCAAGACTACATCCAAGTTACGCAATCCAATGTCCATATCCACCAAACAGACTTTTTGCCCTTGCAATGCAATCGCTGTTCCAATATTGGCTGTGGAAGTTGTTTTCCCCACGCCGCCTTTTCCTGATGTGACTACAATCGCTTTTCCCATTATAGCAACCTCCCTGTCAGTTCACCCAATGCCGGCCGAATTTTTTTCAAGTTGTCTACCGGCTCAAAATTAACATTTTTTGATTCATTTATATACGCAACTTCATAGTTGGCAGTAGGGGTTTCTTTTTCTTCCAAAACGTGGACTTGGTCCGCAAGCCGGACTTGAGAAGCATGTTGGTAATCAGCTACAACGACAGCTTCTTCATCGCCTTCAAACCCTGCATGGGCAATGCCTCTCAGTTCCCCGATGATGAAAATACTTCCGGCTGCCCGCAGTACTCCGCCTGGATTGATGTTTCCAATCAATAGCACATCTCCAGGCAGATCCATCACCTGTCCACTACGAACGGTGTCCATCTTAAGTTGTAAGCTGTTTTTCTCATGCCAGTCGTACGCTTTTTCGATTGTCACAACCTCTGCGTTGAATGATTGGATATCGAACTGGCTGTGAGATTTCACAATAGAAGTGATTTTTTCTTTTTCTTTTTCTGTCATCAGCCGGTTTCCCGTTTCCACAAACAGTGGAATACGTTCTTCGTTTGCATCTTTTGTATCCTCTGTATCTTCTGTATCTTTTTTCTCATTTTTTTGTTCGTTGTTGATTTTTTTCAATAAGGATTCCAGCTGTTCCAGAATTTCTTTAAACGCTGCCTCTGCTTCAATTCGAAGCTGGTAGCCATCTTTAACTCCTCGTAATGAAACCACTTGCTTCAACTTATCCACCCTCCGTCTTTTGGAATGCAAATCAAATCATTTTTGCTTCTTCCATTGCATTATCCGTAATTTTTTTCAACGGAAAATACAATAACACATAAAAGATTCCATTTAAGAGCAATGTTGGGCCTAACCTGGCGGCAAAAAACCCGCTCCACGTCACTTGTGTTAAATCAATGCCTTGATACACAAGATAGACCAATGTTTCCAGTAACGTCAACATCACAATGCCTATCATACCCATTGTACCTAAATTAATGTACACAAACTTTTTAAGATAGAAAACGGTATAGACTATTAAGGCAAAAAAAGCCAAATATATGCCCAATATCCCAGTATAATAGCTGTCATATAAAAAACCATACAGCATTGCCAAGTACATCGCTTGATTCTTCGGCAGGCGGAATGAGAAGTAAAGCAGTCCAATAAAGAGCAACCGAGGAACCATCAGATAATTGTCGCCTGCCAATTGGTTCCTAAAAACAAATGCGAAGGTGCCGTCAAAAATAAACAGACAAAACAGAGTGAGAAGTGGGATCAATGTTCTTTTCCACTGAATCATTCTTACTCCTCGCTTTCTGCATGACGGTCAATAATTGATACGTAACGTATATCATTGAAATCCCCCGCCGGCACTACATAGACACGTTGGGAAAGACCGAAATTATCCATCGTCACTTCATCAACGGTCCCAATCAACAAAGAGCGGGGCGTCTTTCCACTCAAGCCGGAAGTGACGACTTGTTGTCCTGGTTCCAGTGTCACATTGGTGGTAATCTGATTCATAATCAGCCGCCCAGTTTCTGCTTCGTATGCACTGATTACACCGTGGACAACGTCTCCTTCCTCGGTGATGATTTCAGACGACACCAAATTGTTTCGTTGATCCATCGTGGAAATCAGCCGAACTTTGGAGCTTGTCGGATTGACTTCACTGATTCGTCCAATCAGTCCTTGACCGGACATGACCGACATACCCAACTCTACCCCGTCTTGGCTCCCCCTGTCTACAATGACTTCTTCCACCCAACTGTCCGGGTTGCGGGCAATCACGGCCCCTGTGATGGTCGAATAATCAGTAAGGGAGTTTTGCAGTTCCAGCTCTTCTTTCAACGCTTCGTTCTGTTCTTTTGTTACCGACAATTCTGCTTGGATCTCATAAACGCTGTCTATTTCTTGTTTCAATCGTTGATTTTCTTCATATGTATCCAGCAGATGATTCACTGATTCAAATACATTCGTCAACGCGTTTGCAGGTTTCGATACTACACGACCCGCCACCGCTGTCACATCGTTCATTATTTGTTGGAATATATTTACGGATCCATTTCTGTTTAATGAAACTGCAAGCAGAGCAAAAAACAGGATCACGCTGATCAACAAAACAATGAGTTTTTTGTTTGTGAAAGACTTGTTCACTCATTACACCTCATCAAAATTCGTGCTTCGTTTATTCTACCATAATTTTCTTTATAAATGGCGGTGTCCTTTGTTTTTTTCAAAAAGTTTGAAGAACTGTCACTGTATGCATACCTGCTTGCATCGCACAGGTTTATCTATCAACACAATAAAATAAGAGTTTGGGAATCCCCAAGCTCTTATCTTGTCACATCCATTTGACTATCTTCTTGCTTGTTTGCGGTAAACGTCGAGATGCTTAAGGGATTCGCCTGTCCCGATTGCCACACAATTCAACGGATCATCCGCAATGAATACCGGAACTTCTGTTGCTTTTGAGATGACATCACTGATGTTTTTCAAAAGCGCTCCCCCGCCGGTTATGACAATCCCACGGTCAATTACGTCCGCAGAAATTTCAGGGCTGGTTTTTTCAAGTGTCTCTTTAACAGCTGCGATGATTCCTTCAATCACTTCTTGAATCGCTTCCGCTACATCCACAGCAGTTATCTCAATGGTTTTTGGCAGACCTGTCAACATATCTCTTCCTCTGATATCCGTTGTGTCGTTTTCATCTGCCTCTTCAATCGATGCACATCCAAGTTCTTTCTTCACTTGTTCTGCTGTTCGTTCCCCAATTAAGAGCTTGTATTTTTTTCGAATGTATTGAATGATCGCCTCGTCCATACGGTCTCCCGCCATTTTAATGGTCCGACTGCTGACGATGCCTCCAAGAGAAATGGTCGCTACATCCGTTGTTCCTCCGCCGATATCTACAACCATACTTCCTGTTGGATCCATGACCGGCAGCCCTGCGCCAATAGCTGCCGCAAACGGTTCTTCAATCAAGTAGGCTTCTTTCGCTCCGGCCATGCGCGTAGCGTCTAGAATCGCCCGTTTTTCAACTTCAGTCCCGCCTCCAGGCACACACACCATGACAACCGGCTTGGACGCCGTGTTTCCGACTGCTCGTTCGATGAAATACTTCATCATGGAAGCTGTCGTGTCAAAATCAGCGATTACACCTTCTTTCATCGGTCGAATGGCTGTAATGGAACCCGGTGTACGGCCGATCATGTTCCGCGCTTCTTCTCCAACAGCCACCACATGGTCCTTCTTGATGTCTTTGGCAATGACAGAAGGCTCGCCTACAACAATTCCTTTGCCTTCCATGTACACATTTGTATTGGCGGTTCCCAGGTCAATACCGATGTTTTTTTTACGAAAATTAAACAAAATTCCCATCCTCTCATCCGTCGTGCGTTTGTCAATTAGACCGTATTTTTATTCCGGTCCTGCAGAGCGGTCTTCAAAAACTTGTGCAAGTTTTTTTCTAACCTATTGTACACTCATTTACAAAAAAATGATATATTTTCTGTTTGTTTTATGCGTTTTCCACACATTCTGTGAGCATAATATGTATAAACACAGATTCAGAAACTGTCAACAATGGAAAAGAGGCTGGAAGACACTGATTACTCAGCAATCGTTCCAGCCTCTTGTTTAGGTTTGTTTTACTGATTAACGTTTAACAACGTTAGCAGCTTGTGGTCCGCGGTTTCCTTCTTCGATGTCGAATTCTACTGCTTGACCTTCTTCCAAAGATTTGAATCCTTCTTCTTGGATTGCAGAGAAGTGTACGAATACGTCTTCTGCGCCTTCACGTTCGATGAATCCAAAACCTTTTTCTGCGTTAAACCATTTTACTGTACCTTGTTCCATTATAAAACATCCTCCTCGTGCCGAAGCACAAAAATATTTTTACATTATTGCTTTTGGTACGATTCGGAATGCATTA
>NZ_AUCD01000033.1 GCF_000429585.1 Atopococcus tabaci DSM 17538 | reverse complement strand
TCAGGTCGGCTACGTATCATCGCCTTGGTGGGCCGTTACCCCACCAACAAGCTAATACGCCGCGGGCCCATCTGTAAGCGACAGCCGAAGCCGCCTTTCAACCCGTCTCCAGGAGGAGACGGGGGTTATCCGGTATTAGCCCCGGTTTCCCGGAGTTATCCCGATCTTACAGGCAGGTTGCCCACGTGTTACTCACCCGTTCGCCACTCATCCGCGCTCTGCAAGCAGAGCACTTCAGCGTACGACTTGCATGTATTAGGCATGCCGCCAGCGTTCGTCCTGAGCCAGGATCAAACTCTCGTAAAAGTTTGTAGCTCATTTTTGTTGCATTTGTTGCAGATTTATCATCTGCGGGTGTTGTCTTGACTGTGTCAAGACTCCCTGCACATTTGGTCGTTTTGCTTTGTTCAGTTTTCAAAGGTCCACTTCGTCGCTGCGCTTTTGTTTCAGCAGCAACTCTTATATAATATCATCATCTTAAACTCAATGTCAAGACTTTTTTCATTTTTCTTTTTCGTCGCACCGGTTACCCGTTTATCTGTAAACGTTACCTTTCGCAACACAATAGAGTTTATCACGGCTCCATATTTTTGTCAAGAAAAACTTTTCAGTCTAAATTGTTTTGTTCGATGTCTTTTTGACGACAAAAATTACTTTACCACCTTCTTCTTCTTCCGTCAACACATTTTTCACTTTTTTATTTTTTGTCGTAAATAAATCATAGAAAGAACCGCACGGCCTTTTACAGCCACACGGTTCTTTGCGGAATTATCGTTAGCGCACGACACGTTACTCCTCTTCGTCATTGACGCTTTCCATTTCTTCTTCTTTTTCTGCTTGTTCTTTGTACTCTTCCAAATCTTCTTCTTTCCCTTTGCTGTGCACCGCATCTTCAATGGAGTGGACTTGGTATTCTCCATCGATATCGCCATAGTATTTGTTGTAGTGTTCCTTGAAACGTTGGAACCAATACACAACGATTACTTTCAGTATGGCGTAGATTGGCACCCCGAAGATCAATCCGAAAATTCCCAATAAGTCCCCCATCACGAGCAATACGATAATGATCGTCAGTGGGTGAACATTCAATTGACGGCCCATGACGTTCGGTTCAATCAAGTTTCCATCAATAAATTGAACGACCAGCCACACAATAATCAGTTTCACCACCATGAACCATGAACTGATAAGAGCAATAATCAGTGCCGGAATAAAAGCAAGCGTGGGACCAATATATGGAATGATACTGGTAAATCCGGCTACAACAGCCAGAATGCCACTGTATTCCAACCCGATGATCATAAACCCTATATACATCATGACACCGATGGAAGTTGCGATAATCAATTGTCCTTTAATATACGATCCAACTTGAGTGTTGATTTCGCTGGCCACTCGAATCAGTCCTGTGCGCCAAGTAGGAGGGATGATGCTCAAAAAACCGTTGAAAAAACGATCGGCGTCTTTCAATAAGAAGAACAAGATAATCGGTGCGGTCACGACGGTCACAACGACACTTGTCAACCCCGACAACACGGAGGACAATCCGGAAAATCCTTGCTGCAAGAAACGCGCAATGTTCTGCGGCAGCTGCCCCACCCAGTTTTCAATAGACTGAATAATTTGATCCAACTGATCACTGGCCGGAATATTCTGGACCAATCGCATGACCATATCAGAAATGGACTCTACAAAAGATGGAAACGAATTGATTAAACTGATGACTTGTTCTTGAAGAGCCGGGACTGCGATGACAACCAATCCGACTAAAATCCCTGCCAAGGCCAAAAAGAGCAGCGTGACTCCCCATATTCTTTTCACTTTGTATTTTTCCAAAAAATCAATGACCGGAACAAATAAATAATACAGCAATAATGCAATAACAAAAGGCATCAATATGCTTGATATAATGACAATGATGGGTTGGAAGACAAAGTCCAACTGATTGAAGATGAGCAAGGCAACACCTATCAATATCAATACAACCAATGTGAAAATTAAATCAATGCCGCCTAAGAAATTTATCCAGCGCGACTTTTTGTTCATGCTGAACCTCCTTTATATTTTTGAACCTGTATGTATCTCACTTTGTGATAAACATGTCCTTATCTTACCAAATTTCCACTGAATTAGCGAGCGTGATACACGGAGGACGAAAAAAAGACCGGAAGCTTTTCCGGTCTTTTTGAAATTTATTCATTTGTCGAGATGTTTCTCATTGTCGGGAACAACAAAACGTCACGGATAGATTGAGAGTTGGTCAACAACATGATCAACCGATCAATTCCAATTCCGAGTCCCCCTGTTGGCGGCATTCCGTATTCCAATGATTCGATAAAGTCTTCATCGATTTCGTGTGCTTCATCGTTCCCTTGCGCACGCTCTTCCATTTGTTGTTCGAACCGCTGACGTTGGTCAATCGGATCGTTCAACTCACTAAACGCATTTGCGTACTCGTGGCGGGCGATAAACAACTCGAAGCGGTCCGTGAAGCGTGGGTCATCGGCATTTTTCTTCGCCAACGGAGAAATTTCCACCGGGTGGCCGTATACAAATGTCGGTTGAACCAATGTTTCTTCCACGTATTTTTCAAAGAATTCATTCAACACGTGGCCGAATGTGGTGTACTCCGTGACTTCAATGCCGTCTTTGCGGGCCAACTCGCGAGCTTCGTCATCGGTCATTTCTTGCCAGAAGTCGATGCCGGTCGCTTCTTTGACCGCATCCACCATGTGTACGCGGGCCCATGGAGAAGTGAGGTTGATCACATCGTCCCCGTACTCGATTTCAGTGGTGCCCAATGCGCGCTCTGCAACCGTCCGGATCAAGTTTTCGGTCAAGTTCATGACGTCTTCCATGTCGTGGTAAGCCGTATACAACTCAAGCATGGTAAATTCCGGGTTATGAGTGGTGTCGATTCCTTCATTACGGAATACGCGTCCGATTTCGTAGACTTTTTCCATTCCGCCTACAATCAACCGTTTCAAGTGAAGTTCGAGCGCGATCCGCAAGTACAACTCCATGTCCAACGCATTGTGGTGAGTGATGAACGGACGAGCCGCCGCCCCACCGGCAATGTTATGCAACATCGGTGTTTCCACTTCCAAGTATCCCTCGCTGTCCAGGTAACGACGGATTTCTGAGATCACTTGACTGCGTTTCACGAAGCGGTCGAAACTTTCTTCGTTACTGATCAAATCCAGGTAACGTTGACGGTAACGCTGTTCGACGTTTGTCAAGCCGTGGTACTTGTCCGGCAACGGGCGCAGCGCTTTTGTCAAGAAAGTGAGTTTTTCCACTTTAATGGATACTTCACCTGTGTTTGTTTTCATGACAGGTCCTTCTGCTCCGACAAAGTCACCTAAGTCCGCCGTTTGGAAGACTTCGTATGCTTCTTCTCCAACGGTGTCTTTACGTACGTACAGTTGGATTTGGCCGGTGCGGTCCTTGATGTGGGCGAATCCTGCTTTCCCTTTTCCGCGTTTCGTCATGATGCGTCCAGCAGCGACAACGCGCACATCCTGTTCAGCGATTTCTTCTTTTGTCAGTTCTTCAAAGCGTTCATGCAAATCAGCAGCCATGTCGGTCCGTTCGAAACGGTCTCCGAAAGGCTCAATGCCTTTTTCTTGCAGACGGGTCATTTTCTCGCGACGAACAATTAATTGATCATTCAGCGTTTCATGATTGGATGATTCTTGAGTCATGCGTCTCTCTCCGTTCTTTCTATGATATTTATCAAGTTTGTGAACCAGCGAAACCATGTTTGAGCTATTTCACATCTTATGTTTTTTATCCATTTCATCTATCAAACACATTGCTTCAGTGGTTCAATCGTTGCGATTTCCCACATCCGTCAGGCTCTTGAATGTCTATCTATTTTTTGTCCAGATTCTTATAAAACCAGACTCGCAACATTTATTCTATCACAACTCCAACTTTACGAAAAGGGGCTCCAATCACTTTAAAACGCTTTCCGACGCATTTTGAACCGGATTCGCGCACATCAAAAAACCGTCTCTATACAAGCGACCAAGTTAGAGACGGTTTTTGTTTTCATTTATCGGATTAAATGACCGGGTCAGCAAACGCCGGTGTGGTCAAGTAACGTTCTCCGGTGTCCGGTGCTACGGTGACGACTTTGTTGCCTTTGCCTAAGTGTTCAGCCACTTTGATCGCCGCCACTACGTTGGCTCCTGCAGAAATCCCCACCAACAAACCTTCTTCTCTCGCCAAGCGGCGTGTCATGTTGATGGCCTCGTCACTGGATACAGTGATCACTTCATCATACAAGACAGTATCCAACACTTCCGGAACAAATCCAGCCCCGAGTCCTTGGATTTTGTGGGAACCTTTTTCTTTCCCACTCAACACAGCGGATTCTTCTGGTTCCACCGCCACAATTTTGGTATCCGGGTTGTTGTGTTTCAACACTTTCCCGGCCCCCGTCAACGTTCCGCCGGTTCCTACACCTACCACGAATGCACTTGGAGACTGTCCGTCCAACGCATCCAAAATTTCCGGACCGGTGGTGGCCGCATGGACAGCTGGGTTGGCTAAGTTTTCGAATTGGGAAGGTTTGAAGTATCCCGGGCGCTGTGTCAATTCCTCGGCACGAGCCATAGCTGCCGGCATGCCGTCTGCTCCAGGAGTCAATTCCAACTCGGCTCCGTAAGCTTTCATCAATGTACGCCGTTCTTCGCTCATGGTGTCCGGCATGATGAACAGGGCGTTGTATCCTTTTGCAGCCGCCACCATTGCCAATCCGACTCCAGTGTTTCCGCTGGTGGCTTCCACGATTGTGTCACCCGGCTTCAATTTCCCTTCTTTTTCGGCGACTTCAATCATGTTCAAGGCGATTCGGTCCTTTACACTGCCTCCTGCATTAAACGACTCCAACTTGACGTACAGTTCGGCCGCATTCGCCGGAACAACTTTTCTCAAACGCAGAAGCGGTGTTTCTCCAATAAGTTTTGTCACTGAATCTACAACTTTCACACTCTCTGTCCCCTTTCGTATTCCTGTATTCTTTAAGTTTAGATTTCCTCTGTATTTTATGCAAGAAATACCTCTTTTATGAACGAAAAAACAAAAAAGACGGGTAGTAAGCCCGTCTTTTTCACTCAATATCGTACTTATTGTTTTGCTTCTTCTTTCAACTTCACCAAATCTTCTTCAGAGAATTGGTATTTCATGCCGCAGAAATGACAAACCGCTTCTGCTCCATGGTCTTCTTCAATCATTTCGTCAATTTCTTGCATTCCCAACGCTACAATCGCATCGGAGAACCGTTCTTTGGAACAGTCACATTTGAATTCCACCGGCATTTTTTCCAATATTTTTGGCGAACCTGTTCCGCACAGTTGATCGAGGATATCTTCAGGAGTTGCGCCTTCATCCATCAATTTCGAAATCATCGGCATCTCTTGAAGAGCTTGTTCGAGTTTCACAATGGTCTGTTCTTCCGCCCCCGGCATCACTTGAATCATGAAGCCACCTGCCGTCCGGACCGTTTCATCCGGATTCACCAGGACGCTGACGCCGATTGCCGAAGGGGTTTGTTCGGAGTTGGCCATGTAATAGGTGAAGTCTTCGCCGATTTCTCCGCTGACCAACGGTACTTGGCCGTGGAACGGTTCTTTCATGCCCAAGTCTTTGATGACTGTCAACGTGCCGTCCGTCCCTACTGCGCCGCGGACGTCCAATTTCCCTTTTTCATTCAACGGCAGGCTGACTTTCGGGTTGGAAATATATCCCTTCACCTCTCCTTTGCCGTTGCTGTCCACGACAATGTGACCGGCGGGGCCTCCTCCGTGAACGCGAACTGTCAATTTTTCGTTGCCTTTCAACATTGCGCCGAGCATGATGCTCCCCAGCATGGTGCGGCCCAACGCTGCAGTGGCTGCACTCCATGTTTCATGTCTCCGTTGAGCTTCTGCCACCGCTTCTGTGGCATCCAACGTATAGACACGGATTTGTCCGTCAAATGCAATGCTTTTCAGTAGATAATCTGACATAATTTTGCTCCTTTGTAACGATAATAAATTTAGTATACTTCATCTGGGTTTCAATTTTCTCTATTGTAGCTTGTTTTTTGAGACTTGCAACAACATTTTGCTTTGGCCACAAGAAAAGAGGAGGTGCGGAAGGCCGCTCCCCCTCTTTTCTATGGTGAACTTTCATTGTCCGATGTTAGTCTTTCTTGTCGGAGTCGCCGTTGCCTTCATCTGAGTTTTCCGTTTTATCGGAATGTTCCTCATAGAATTCATCTCCGCCTTCAATTCTCAGTTCTTTTTTGGTTTCTTTGACTGCTTCTTCTGCATCGTTTCCTTCACGAAGAGCTTCCATCTGTTGTTCGCGTTCTTTTTCTTTTTGCTCACGCGCACGTTTGATTTCTTCAAAAGAAGAACCCGCAGGTGCATCTTCTTCTTTTTCTTCTTCGTTTTCACGAGGATACTCTGCTTTTTTAAGGTCAGACCCGTTTGGCATACGCCCTTCTTCGAACAATGTCTTGATGGCGATTTCGTCCAACGTTTCCACTTCAAGCAATTTCTCTGCAATCAATTTGTGCTGTTCTTTGTGTTCTTCAATGATTTCGCGCGCTTTTTCGTGCGCTTCATTCAAGATGCGACGAACTTCTTGGTCGATTTGATAAGCGATCTGATCAGAGTAGGCTCTCGTCTGAGAGTAGTCGCGGCCCAAGAAGACTTGTCCGCCGCCTTCGTACTGAACCGGTCCAAGTTTTTCACTCATTCCATATTCAGTGACCATGGCACGGGCTAACTGTGTAGCCTGTTGGAAGTCATTGCTGGCTCCGCTGGATTGAGAATTGAATACCAATTCCTCTGCCACACGTCCACCGAGAAGTCCGACGATTTGTTCGAAGATTTCTTTCTTCGTCATCAAGTAACGGTCTTCTTTCGGTAGCATGATGGCATATCCTCCGGCACGTCCACGTGGAACAATCGTTACTTTGTGGACGACCCGCGCATCACTCAACACGAGTCCACAAATGGTGTGTCCTGCTTCGTGGTACGCGACCATGGCACGTTCGGTTTCGCTGATGACACGGTCTTTCTTCGCCGGTCCGGCAATGACGCGGTCATGCGCTTCATCGATATCCAACGGTTCAATCAATTTGCTGTTACGGCGTGCAGCAACAAGTGCCGCTTCGTTCAGCAAGTTTTCCAAATCCGCACCCGAGAATCCAGGTGTTTGTCTTGCGATGATTTTCAAGTCCACTTCAGGTGAAAGCGGCTTGTTCTTGGCGTGTACCCGCAAAATGGCTTCACGGCCTTTGACGTCTGGCTGACCGACCAAAATACGACGGTCGAAACGGCCTGGACGCAGCAATGCCGGGTCCAATACGTCGGAACGGTTTGTTGCGGCAATGACAATGACGCCTTCGTTTCCGGTAAATCCATCCATTTCAACCAACAATTGGTTCAATGTTTGTTCGCGTTCGTCGTGTCCGCCGCCCATGCCGGCTCCACGTTGACGCCCAACTGCATCGATCTCATCAATAAAGATGATGGACGGCGCATTTTTCTTCGCATTTTCAAACAAGTCGCGTACACGGCTGGCACCGACACCGACAAACATCTCCACAAATTCTGAACCGGAGATGGAGAAGAACGGTACGCCGGCTTCCCCTGCAACAGCTTTCGCAAGCAAAGTTTTCCCTGTTCCAGGAGGTCCTTCCAACAGCACCCCAGCTGGAATACGTGCACCCAAATTGGCAAAACGTCTTGGATCTTTCAAGAACTCAACAATCTCAACCAATTCTTCTTTCTCTTCATCCGCACCAGCGACGTCAGAGAAACGCACTTTACTTGTTTTGGCATCCGATTCTTTAGCACGTGATTTTCCAAAGTTCATCACGCCGCGGCCGCCACCGCCTCCGCTTTGACCGGATTGTCCCATCATCATGTAAATGAAGCCGATGAAGATCAATAACGGCAGGAAAGACACCAATAGACTGACCCAGATGCCTGACGACTCTTCCGCCACCGGCACCATGTCGATGTTATTCGTTTGAGCCAATTGGTTGACTTCTCCTACAATTGGATCATTTTGGAGAATTGTTGCAGTGAATGCCCGGCTGTCTTGCTCGACATTCCCGAAAATGCTCACTTCTTGTTCTGTATCTGTTTCTACTTCTTGACCTTCACGAAACTGTCCTCTTACCTCATACACGCCTGCTGACGGTTGGATGGTAAAAGATTCAATGTCATTATCTTCCAAATGTTGTACAAATTCAGTCGAGGAAAGCCCAGTAGATTGCTGAGGCGTATTGTCACTCGTCGCCCAGCTGGCTATTCCGATAATGGCAATGAAGACAATCACGTAGAAGAGGCCATTTCGAAAAAATCCTTTCTTCATCTTTGTCCTCCTGATTTATCAAAGTATGGTTCAATTGACTCAATTCAACAAAGCACTTCACCTTATGAAAAGGTTATTATTCATGATACCACATTTGACCAAACTTGACTATTTATTTTTACTCGTATACTTCCGGCTTCAACACGCCGATATAAGGCAAGTTTCGGTAGTTTTCTTTGTAGTCCAATCCGTAACCGAGAACGAATGCATCTGGAATCTCAAATCCAGTCCAGTCGACGTCCACTTCTACTTTCCGGCCTTCCGGTTTGTCAAGAAGAGTCACAATCTTCACGGAAGCAGCTTTACGGTATTCGAACATTTCTTTCAAGTATGCCAATGTGCGTCCGCTGTCCACGATATCTTCCACGAACAAGATGTGACGACCTTCAATGGATGTGTCCAAGTCTTTCAAGATTTTTACTTCTCCGGATGATTCCATAGCATCGCCGTAACTGGATACATCCATAAAATCAATCTCCAGAAAAATGTCCATTTCCTTGATCAAGTCAGCCATAAACGGCATTCCGCCTTTTAAAATGCAGACGAGAATGGGGTTTTTGTCTTTGTACTCTTCTGTAAGTACTGCACCCAATTCTTTTACTTTTTGTTGGATTTGTTCTTCTGTAAACAAAACTTCCTGGATGTTTTCATGCATCGTCATAGTATGTTCATTCCCCTTTTATAGACTCGCTCATACATGGCTCAAATATGAGTATGTACTGTATTGTATCAGTTTCAAGTTTTTTAGACAACGAAGATTCCTTGAAATTTACAAGCCACAGAATCTCTCCGTCCGCATCCGTCACGACCACCGCTTCCTCTCTTTCCCGGGCGGGTACTTTCTGATCAATGAAGATGTCTTTCACTTTTTTCGTTCCACGCATGCCTTTGGGTGTCATGCGGTCGCCGGGACGGCGGTTTCGAACCGTCAGAGGCAGACGAATATCTGCGGGATTCAAGTAAATCCACTTTCCTTGTATGGATGGTTTTTTATTCAGAAAATCTTCTGTTGATTGCAGCCCTATCCGTGAGCCGTCGGGCAGGACCTGCCATTCCCCCATATTCAATGATCGAGCCATAAGCGGTTCTTTTTCTTGTGCTTCCACCTCGCTTATAAACCGAATTGTATCGTACACACGCTGCATCACCCGACCTGCCGGCAAATTCAAACGGCTGTTTGGACTTCCTTCTTCTATCCACCGAATGATTTGGGCTGTGTGTCCTCTTTTAAATGTAACCGTTTTACCGGTTTTGTCAAATGCTTTTTGAAGCAGTCGGGCCAAGACCAGCCGCTGCAACGAGGCCTCCAATTCAAGAAAACTGGTTCTTGAGAAGGAAGAATCCATTTGTCCTTTTTGAATCTTTTGAATCGCTTCAGCAATCACAGGGTTGACCAATTGGAGCAGGTCTTCCATATCCTGGGAAAACTGCTCGGCGTGTTCTTCTACTGCGGGATTTTCTTGTTTCAGCAAGGGGATGATGGTGTGCCGGTACCGGTTGCGGGTAAAGTCCAACTCTTGATTGGTCGCATCTTCAAAATAAAGCAGTTCTCGATTATGGGCATGGGCGTATAGTTCTTCTTTGCTGAAAGACAGCAATGGGCGGATCAAGTTGCCTTCACCAAAGGGACGGATTCGACGAATCCCTGTCATACGCTCCACGTATCCGCCGCGGACAAACCGCATGAGCAGGGTTTCAAGCTGATCCCCTCGGTGATGGGCCGTGAGAAGATGCTGCGCCCCTGTTTTGTGCATCACCTCTTTGAAAAATTGGTACCTGAACGCCCGCGCCGCTTCCTCCACACCAGTTTGCGGATGGTGAGCTTCCGGCCATTGGGTAGAATAAAAAGGCGTATCTTCCGCTGCCATTTTCTGCTGGAGTGCCGCTTCTTCCATGTGGGACGCTTCCCGAAGCTGATGATTGACGTGCACAACAGCCACTTCAGGTCGAAGTTCCTCCGGGAGCCGCGTGACCAAGTCATACAAGACCATGGAATCCACGCCTCCTGAAACAGCAATCACCACCTGCTCAGATGGCTGCCAATACATGTGGTCAGTACATTCTTTGGCAAATCGATTCAACAAATCCATGCCGCTTTTCTCCTTTCCCGCTGCCCGGTTTTATGCGGCAGTCCGCGTTTTTTAACGTACGAAAAAAGGGTCCAGGAGACCCGAGACCCTTTTACCTAAAATTTTGTCAGCTGTTATACTTTTTTATTATCCTCTGCGTCCGCCGCGTCCGCCGCGTTTGCTTTCGGTGTTGCGTCTCAATGATGACAGACGGTCTTCACTGTCTTTCAAAAATGAACTCATCAATGAGTCGAAATCATTTGAAGGTTTGTTGTTAGAAGATCTGTTGCGGTTGCCCGGACGTGAGCCTCCACGTTCTTCTCTACGGTAATTGCTGCGAGCAGGGCTTTCAGTGGTTCTTTCTTTGGGAGCAGCTTCAACAGGTTTGTCTTGTGCTTCGCGAATAGAAAGTCCAATCTTTCCATCGTCGCCAACGGTCAAGACTTTTACTGTGACGGTTTGTCCCATCTCCAATTCATCATGGATATCTTTGACGTAGTGATCAGCGACTTCGCTTATGTGAACCAATCCTGTTTTGTTTTCTCCTAAATCAACGAATACACCAAAATTAGTGATTCCTGTTACTTTTCCTTCGATTTTGCTCCCAACTTCGATTGCCATGTTTACTTTGTTTCCTCCTTAGAAATTTGAAACCATTATAGCACGTCAGACAGCCAGTTCAAAGACCTTTCGCAGATTGCGGCCAAAAAATCCTTATCCAACATACCAGTTCTGCAGCTGGATAAGGACTGATTCCCGCCAATTATTCCTTGTTGGAAGAAGCATTTTGTTTGCTTTCGTTTTCCTCTTCCAAAATTGATGCTTCATCGGATTTGGCATCTTCGGGTAAATTAAAAACAATTTCGTCTTCTTTCGTCAAGAAGTATTGACCTCGCGCCAATTTTGCTACATAGTCTTCGTCTTCAAGCATGCCTATGTAATAGTTCAAATCGTCTTGGTACGTCTGCACCGATTCCAATTCTTGTTGCGCTGCTTCCGTTTGCGCTTCCAATTCTGTTAATTTGTGTTGGCTCCCTGCCATCTTCACTCCGGATACACCTAAAAGAAATACCCCAACTGCGGTGATCAATGTTGTTCTTTTTCGAATCACGCGTTTTCTTTTTCTTTCGCGGTGGGCCTGCAGTGTTTTTTCCTGTGTGTATGCATTGTTGAGCCGTGTGATGGTAGCGAGTGTTTGTTTTTTCATGCTGCTCATCCTCTTTTTTGTTGTTGCGGTTAATTATACCAACAACAAGGGGCGCATGTCCATCGAAACCCGAAGAAAAGAACCGAAAATAATGGTTATTTTCGGTTTTCTTCTGTGTATGTTTCGCTGATGACAGTATACAACTCTTTCGCTTCATCTTTTTTCGTTGTATCCAACAATTTTTCCACCCGGATGGCCAGTGTTTTGTTGCCAAACTGGATTTCGAGTTCATCACCTTCCTGCACAGAGGTGGAGGATTTGGCGACTTTCCCGTTCACCATGACCCTGCCTTTGTCCGCAATCTCTTTGGCAACGGAGCGGCGCTTGATGATACGGGATACTTTTAAAAACTTATCGATTCTCATCTTCTCTCTCCTGTCTTTTTTCTTCTGCTTTTATTTTCTGCCACAACGCATCAACTTCTTCCGGAGTACGGGCAATCACACCGTCAAACACATGCGGATGCCGGCGGCGCAGTTTCTTGTTGATGGCCTCAAGCACATCTTCCAAACTGAACCAACCTTCTTTTTCCCCCAAATTGGTATGATACAAAATCTGCATCAAGACATCGCCCAACTCTTCGACGGCATGGTCGATGTCATCTTCCATGAAGGCTTCCACCACTTCTTCGGTTTCTTCCCTTAAATACGGCAGCAGACTTTCATGGGTTTGCTCGCGGATCCACACATCGCCTTCTTCTCCGGTGATGGCATCGATGTAATACTGCAGCGTTTCAAACGATCGTGTCTGCGCATCCCGTTCCAACGGCGGCACATACAAAGACAACAAGTTGTGTACTCCGTCGAAGCGGTCAATTTCATAAAGCGGGCACCAGGTCACGTGCTGTTCGCGGGTTCCCGCGGCATCGACGAGCGCCACTTGGTGTTCATCCGGATACTTTTCCATCAAGGACAATTTGACCTCTCCTGCCACAAAGGAGTTGAAAACCTGCATGACAATCACGTGTTGCCCCAAATTGAGGGCATCCGGGTGAACATCAAGGGCATCCACCAGCTGAAACCCGTCCACTGGGTCCACTTTCACTGCGGCAAACAAGTCGTCCAGGAAACTTTTCCCACCGGCAATTTCCACCTCGACGCCTTCTGTGTTCTCCAACAGCAACTGCACACTTTTCTCAGCAACCATCGGATGACCCGGCACCGCATAAATCACTTCTTCTGTCTGCGCCCGCTGCAACAAGTCTTGGGCAATTGCGGGATACACCCGCTCAAAATCTTCTTCCAACCTTTCGTACACTGAATCATAAGAAAGGCAGCGGATGTTTTCCTGCTCCAATTCTTTGACCGCTGGATGCTGGCTTGTACGGACGTAGATAGTCCCGGCCTCCAGGATCATTCGATATATTCCTACGGGTATCTGGTCCATATGTCCAGGCCCCAGTCCAATTACGGTGACTTTCCCCATTACTTCAAACTCCTTTTCACTATTTTCCGTCCAAACGGCAGCGACAGCCATTCGCGGATGGTCAGTACGCGGGTCCCTAACAAGAGAAACAGGAAGACACAAGCTCCGACTGCCACCCCGGCCAGTGCCAACAAAAGGGCTGCTCCTCTTCCTTCAAACGGAAACACTCTTCCGGCCAGCCAGACAACAGTGGACACTGCGGTACCCATCCCTAAAAGAGAGAGCATAAGTTTCACGGCAAACGGGCCATCGAAGAGAACTTGTTTCAACCGACCGGGAACACGCACCCACAAGACCACCAAGACCACCAGCAGTGCCGCGACAGTCGTCAAACTTGCTCCGATGGTTCCAAAGTACGCCACGGCTGCGCGGTTGAGCACAACTTTTACAATCAGTCCTGCTGCCAGTCCCGCCAAAGCGGTCTTCTGCCGGTTGACGCTCTGAAGGATGGCGTTGTACGCCCCAATCAAGGAAGCGACAAAAATCCCTGCCACATACACCCGCAAAACCGCTGTCCCCGCTGCATCGCTGAACAGCGTCTGGTTGAACTGCGGCATCAAGACAATCAATCCAACGGTAGCCGCAGAGGCAAATACGGTGGTGATGCGTAAAACAGACGAAGCTGTTCGGTGAAACCCGACCGTCCTTTTCTCTGTCCGCTGCTGACTCAACAGCGGAAGCAGACTGGAGGCAAATCCTGTTCCAATGACCATCCCCAGCTGGACAAGCGGTTGGCCGCGGTCGTAAACTCCTTTTTCCACCATGGCTGAAGCAGCACTCAATCCGCGGTCCAGCAATCCATTGTACACGGTGAAGGAATCAATCAATTGCAGCAAGATCAACAAGCTGCTGAAGGCGCTGATCGCCAAACCTTCTGTCACCAGCCGAAAAGCCAAGGTGCGGTAAGATGCTTTCTCAATGGAGGCGGCAGGCAGAAGCTGCTTTTTTGCTGCAGCATCTTTGCGGGCATACACGCTCAGCACCAATACGCCGGTCACACCCGCAATCCAGGAGGCGCTCATGGCCAGGGTTCCCATCTGATAGACAGACGCCCCGCCTTGGGCAAACCAAAACGCCGCAAACAGAATGATTCCCACACGCACCACTTGTTCGCCGACTTGGCTGATTCCAGTCGGCATCATATCCAGCCGCCCTTGAAAATAGCCTCTCATCACGGCCAAAAACGGGACAACGAGAAATGTGAAAGACACGCTGCGGATCAAAGGAGCCAAGGCGTTGTCTCCCATCCAGCCTGCAATAGCCGGCGCCCCAAACCAGCACGCAGCCCATGCGCCTACAGCAACCACCGAGAGTAACTGCAGCACCGTTTTCAAAGCGGCTTTCTGTTCTTCATAAGAAGGCAGTTCTGCCGTCAGCTTCGAGACGAAGACCGGCAATCCGTTCAACGCCAAGGCAGCGGCGATTCCATATAGGGGGTACACCTGTTGGTAGACGTAAAAGCCTTCGTCTCCGGTCAAATTCTGAAACGGAACTTTATACAACGCACTCAACAGCTTCGTCACAAAAGACGCGGCCGACAGCACGATGGCGCCGTTCACCATTTTTTTCATCCGTTCATTTTGCATACCGTCATTCCTCTGCGTCAGCTTTGACAGCCTGTTCTTCTTGCTGTGCTTGGCGGTATTCTGCGACGTTTTTGACGAATTGCGTCACCCATTCCAGCCACTGGTAGGATTCCATCCCTTTATTGAGTTTAAAGGAAACGGTCAATTGATCGCCGTCTGGATTCATATCGGTTTTCAACGGGATATCTTTCATCGCTTTGAACACTTCCGGAAGCGGCAGGCTGTTGGTGCCGGAAGCAGAGAATGTCACGGTGATTGCTTGACCGTCGCGTTTGATGGTTTCCACCAACGCCCGCTCGCTGTGCATCTTCAATAATCCGATTGCCAATAAATCCGCCACTTCTTGCGGATAATCTCCGAAACGATCAAACAGGTCGTCTTGCAATTCCACGTATTGGTCTTCATCCCGCAACTGACGGACACGTTTGTAAATTTCGATTTTTTGTCGCCCGTCCCCGATGTAGGTAGAAGGAATATACGCATCTACGGCCAAGTCAATTTCCACCTGCGTGCGTTCTTCCACTTTGTCCCCACGTTTTCTGGCCACCGCTTCGGAGAGCATTTGGGAGTACAGGTCAAACCCGACAGAATCGATGAACCCGTGCTGCTGCTGACCCAAGAGGTTTCCGGCGCCGCGGATGGACAAGTCGCGCATCGCGATTTTGAATCCGGAACCCAGTTCGGTAAATTCTTTCACGGCCTGCAGACGTTTTTCACTGATTTCGTTCAAGACTTTGTTGGGTTGGTACATCAAGTACGCATACGCCACCCGGCTGCTGCGTCCTACGCGTCCCCGCAGTTGATAGAGCTGGGACAAGCCCATCCGATCGGCGTCTTCAATAAACAACGTATTGACGTTCGGCATGTCGACGCCTGTTTCGATGATGGTCGTGGTCACCAGCAAATCGTATTCGCCTTGGACAAATTGGAGCAGCACATTTTCCAGCTGCGTTTCACTCATTTGGCCGTGCGCATATGTGATACGGGCATCGGGAATCAATTGCTGCAATTCGTCCACCCGTTTTTCAATGGTTTCCACCCGGTTGTACAGATAAAACGCCTGTCCGCCGCGAGCCATTTCGCGTTCCACGGCTTCCCGGACAGCTCCGGCGTTCAATTCCATGACATACGTCTGGACCGGGTACCGGTTGGCCGGCGGTGTTTCGATGACGGACAGATCTCGGACACCTAGCATCGACATATGCAGGGTACGCGGAATCGGAGTGGCTGTCAGCGTCAACACATCCACCTGTTTCTTCAAGTTCTTCAGCCGCTCTTTGTGTTTGACGCCGAAGCGCTGTTCTTCGTCCACAATCAAGAGGCCCAAATCTTGAAATTCCACATCTTTCGACAACAGGCGGTGGGTGCCGACGACCACATCGATCTGCCCTTTCCGCAAGCCGTCGATGGTTTCTTTTTGCTGCTTACGGGTGCGGAACCGGCTCATCAGTCCGATTTCCACCGGGAAGTCTTCGAAGCGTTCCAGCATCGTGTCGTAGTGCTGCTGGGCCAAAACGGTTGTTGGAACCAAAAAGGCCGCTTGTTTCCCATCCTGCACCGCTTTGAAGATGGCGCGCATGGCGACTTCCGTCTTCCCATAGCCGACGTCTCCGACCAACAATCGGTCCATCGGCTTTTCTTTTTCCATATCGTGCTTGATTTCTTCAATGCTTCGCAGCTGGTCTTCTGTTTCCGTATACGGGAACGCGTCTTCAAATTCTTTTTGGTATTCGGTATCCGGAGAGAAGCCGTAGCCTTTTTCCGCTTCCCGCTCGGCATACAGTTCGATCAATTCATCCGCGATGTCTTCAATTTTACTTTCGACCTTCCGCTTCGTCTTCGACCATTCTGTGCCGCCCAGTTTGTTGATCCGCGGGATTTTGCCTTCGGAAGACACATACTTTTGAAGAAGGTTGACCTGTGTGACCGGGATGAATAGTTTGGCTTCGTCCTGGTAGACGATGGACATGTAGTCCTGGTGCACACCGCCGATTTCCATCGTTTCCATCCCGACAAAGCGTCCGATACCGTGGTTTACATGCACCACATAGTCGCCGACATTCAGTTCGGTGTAACTTTTCAGCCGTTCCGCGTTTGACAGATTGGTCCGGCGGGCTTTTTTACGCGCCACCCGGTTGAACAATTCTTTCTCCGTCAACAAGGCCAGTTTTTCTTTTGGCAGCTCGAAACCGTTCCGGACGGTCCCTTGCAAAATGTGGACCCGTCCTTTTTGAAGTTCCGTTTCACCCGACATGATGCTTTCGATGCCAAAGTCCAAAAACGTCTGGTGCACCTTGTCTGCCCGTTCCTGATCGGCGGCAGCCACCACGACGGTGTACTGTTGTTTGATCCAGCGATCCAGTTCCGTTTTCAATAAGTGCATCTGACCGAAAAACTGCTGCATGTTCCGGTATTGGAACGGATGAATGGCGTGGAAGCGGATGTTCCCCATCCCCTTTTGGAAAAGAGCAAAGTACAGCACATCGTGATTTACTTTCTTCATGCTTTCGCGCAAATCGACCGAGAACGTCTGATTCGGCAGAATCCGTCGTTTCGCAAGCTGTTCCGTCGCCCATTCGGCCTCTTCTTCCTGCAAGCGCCGTTCGTTTTCGAGAATACGCGGGTACTCATCCATGACCACCACTGCGTCTTCTCCCAAGTAATCGAACAGCGTCGCCGGTTTGGAGTAGACCATGTCCGCGAACCAATTCAAATTGTCCGCCGGTTCTCCTTTTTCCAAGGCATCTTGGATGGGAGCCATGTTCTGCAGCAGCAGTTCTTTTTCATCTTTTTCTTTCATGACCGCCGCAGCCCGTTCCACCGCTTTACGGAAGGAGGGGAATGCTTGGTTCATCAAGCTTTCCGGAAACAAGCGGTCGGTGGCCGGCACAATCTCCAGCTGCTCAATGTTGTGGATGGAACGCTGGGTGTCGGCATTGAAGTAGCGGAGCGAGTCCACTTCCACATCGAACAACTCAATCCGGACCGGGTTTTCTTCCGTCAACGGATAGATGTCAACAATGCCGCCGCGGATGCTGAATTCTCCAGGAGAAGCCACCCGCTGCTCACGCACATAGCCCATCTCGACCAATGTCTGGCTGAGGGCGTCCAAATCCAACTCTCCACCGATTTCGATGTGGAGGTACGCCTGTTCAAACACGTCTTTTGGCGGCAGGAGTCTTCTCACCCCGGCCAATGGGGTGATGATGATGCCCGGTTTTCCAGAGAGCAGATAACCCAGAGCTTCAACTCGTTCGGCTTGGGCTTCCGGAGAAGAGACCGCCATCTCCGCGTGGATGACTTCATCCACCGGAAACAAGTACAGCTGGTCATCTGGAACCAAATCCGTCAAATCTTCCAACAGTTGGTTGGCCTGGAATAAGTTTTGAGAGACGACCACAATCGGACGCGGTGTCTTTTCCACCATCGCCGCCAACAAAAGCGTCCGTGCCGACCCTGCCATCCCAGTGATCAATTGTGTTTCTTTATGGCCGATACGCTGGATAATTTCTTGAATGTCCGGCGTTTCGGCTAAATAGTTTGTCATGATTCCCACACGAAGAACTCCTTATCTATTATTCTGGTTAATTGTAATGTGTCATGGTATCCAAAAAGGTGTGCCCTTCAATCCAATATTGCAGCGCATCTGCAGAGGCGTTCACCGCCGCCAGCATGTCTTCATGCGTTTCTTTCGGAAATCCACTCAACACATGCTGGACCACGGTTTGATTTGGATATGGACGGCCGACCCCGATGCGGATACGGTTAAATTCTTTTGTGCCCAAATGCTGGATGATGCTCTTGATGCCGTTGTGTCCGCCTGCGCTTCCTTTTTGTCGGAGACGAATTTTTCCAACCGGCAAGTCTAAGTCATCGTATACGACGACCAAATCTTCTTTGTCCACGCCATAGTAATCCATCAACGGGCGGACAGACCGGCCGGATTCGTTCATAAACGTCTGCGGCTTCACTAACAAAACTTTTTCTGTGCCGATGAATCCTTCCGCATACACGGCTTCAAACTTGCTTTTGTTGAACGCCATCCCATGACGGTGTGCCATTTCATCCATAACGATGAATCCGATATTGTGTTTTGTTTCCCGGTATTTTGCTCCGGGATTGCCTAATCCAACGATTAATTTCACAGTGCCACTCTCCCATTTCGATTCAATGTAGATATTTTTATAACGGAAATTGCCCCTTAGTTTGCATAAGGGGCTTTTCATTTCATGTATCTGCTTTATAATTTATTTAGCTGTTTGACCGGACGCAGGGACACTCCCTCTTTTCTGCGTGCAAACACGCAAAAAACCTGCGCGATTCATTCGCCCAGTATTTCCAATGAAGTGTATGTATCCGTCAATGTGAGGTTATTATACCATAAAGGGCTTTTAAAAAGAAATTTCGCAGAACGGAGATTTTTTGATACAATTGAAAAGGCCAATCCGCAATAGTTAAGAATTTTATACTAGTAACAATATTAGAAGGAGTAGTAAAATGATACCAGTAGACACAGTAAACGAACAGTTGACACTCATGGCTGATACGCTGAACGAAACAGCGATCTCCAAATCAGCCGCCGCCAACTTAGGGGAGTGCTTGACCGCTTATACGAAAGACAAGATGTTGGAAATCGCAGAATTCGCCGGATACTCCGTGAAAAAGAGCCACACGAAAAGCCGGATTGCAGAAGACATCACAGAACAAATTCACCAGTCCCTCCGCAACGAACTGCCTTATTTGACAAAAGAAGAAACAGCGATGCTGACTCAGTTGATGGAGCAGCCGCTTGAAGGAAGTGCGCTCGAAGTCTTCCTGCCGCACAAATTTTCTTTGGATTTGATTCGCCGCGGGTGGGTGTACCTGTTTAAATCAAAAGATACGTACACGTTGGTTCTTCCGGAAGAAGTCAGCCAATGGGCAGCGCCTTTGTTGGACGACAAAGAGCTTTCAGAAGAAGCAGCGAAAAACCAAGCCATTTTCGAGCACTTTACCGCTCTGGCAAATCTTTACGGTGTCTTCAACGAGACTGTGGCGTGGAGCTTATGGGAAAAACGCTACGGCATGCCACAAGTGGACAAAGAAACGTTCTTTGAAACTGCGGACCGCATGCAAGGGAAGTTGGAAAAATACCAAAAAGAAAACGACCTTTACTATTCAGCACAGCATTTGAGCAGCGAAGAAGCGGCAAAACTGGAAGAAAACAGCAGCGTTCAAGGGTACTTCCTTCCTTCAGAAGACGATGTTCTCTTCTACACCATCAACGAAGTGGATTCCCGTACAGCCGGGTATGAAAAAATGGCTGTCTACTTGCAGGAAAAATATCCTGAAAAAGAAGAAGCCGTCAACCACTTGTTGCACGAAATCGGCATGAATGCAGTATTGGATCACCGCATCCAGGAGTTAGTCCAATACTTGGATGAAACAATGAACTTCACCTTCGAATCGACAGAGGAGTTCCAAGAGTTCACCAAACTTTACTCCGCCTTGTCGAACGACACACGCAAATGGAGTTTGAAAGGCCACACACCAAACGAAATTTCTGAAATGAAACAAAACATGCTGCGTCGTCAACGTCCGAACGGCCGTCCTGCGCAGAAACAGATGCCCGTCCGCGTCAACAAGATCGGACGCAACGAGCCATGCCCTTGCGGCAGCGGCAAGAAGTACAAACGTTGCCACGGCAGATAATCTAAAGAAAAAGAAGGAAGAAGCCCGCTGAATCAGTGAGCTTCTTCCTTCTTTTTTTCGTCATTGTCGCATCCGCGGTTCTTTGCGGTCGATGACCCACTCGTTGGCGTGAGCCACTGCGGCACGGGTGGATTCCCCAAGGATAGGCATTTCGCGGAACAGTTCCACATCTTCTTTTTCCACCAGTTTCCCGCTTCCGCGCAGGTATTTGATCTGGTCGTCATCCAATCCTGTCAGGGACAATTTTCCGCCAGCTTCTTTCAGCTCATCGGCATAATCATCCAAAATATCAATCAACGTGGCCCCCATTTGCGACTGGTTACGCATCCGGAGCACCACCACGGGATTTTTTGCATCGCCTACTTTTGGCAGTTTTTCCTTGAGCGTCTGGGAGCCTGCGAAAAACAAGCTGCCTTCAATCGAAATAACCACCATTTGGTCGCCAGCATCCAAACACCGGCCAAGATTCCGGACCAACGGGACTGCGCTCCCAGTGTCATGTTCAATGCAGTGGAACCGATGGATCCTCCCACCGGAATCCCGGAAACAGCCCGGCGCCTACGTTGGCTGCGCCTTGTGCGACCATATCCCGGGAAGGATCCACCGGGCTGCCGTCCGGGTTCTCTGCCATCTGGCTGACTCCGATCCCTTGGACAGCCGTCACAACCGCCAAACCGAGGGCGGAAAAAATCAGTTGCGGAGAAAGGATTTGAAGGTTGGGCAATGTGAACTGCGGTAAGCCTCGAGGGATTTCACTGATGTCGTTTACTATTTGAACAGAATCCAACCCTCCAAAAAACACCACCACTGTCCCTGCCACGAGTGCCAACGCGGAAGCGAACAACTTCAACGGCGTCCGCCGCAGCAGGAACATTGTGGCAAAGGTGATGACAGACGTCAAAACCGCCCACCAGTTCCAGTTTCCAACATTTGCGAACGCTTCAACGAACACTGCAATAGCGTTTGACGATTCGGGTGTATAGCCGACGAGACCGGAAAACTGACCCAATATCAACAAGACTCCGACCCCATGCATAAAACCGCGCAAGACTGGTTTGGCCCGAATGTGATTGGCTCAGAGAAATCAATATCTAAGCCCTCAAACGGAGCCGTTCCCAGCTCGGTTTCTTTTTTCGCGCTCCAGTCAAAAGCTCCGTCCCGGCCCACGATGTAGTCGCGTTCTTCAAAATCCTCCGGGTCCAATCCGTATGCTTCGTAATCGTTGAATTCTTTACGCTGCCATTTCAACCCCAGGTGCCATTTCCCGACTGCATCCGTCCGGTATCCTTGGTCTTTCAACATGTGTGCGATGGTGCGGCGACCTTCCGGAATCAAAGATTTCGAGTCTCCCGGCAGCACATAACTTTTCAGATTCGAGCGCCAGTTGTACCGGCCTGTGAGCAACCCGTAACGCGAAGGGGAGCAGATTGACGACGTTGCATGCGAGTCATAAAACCGCATCCCTCTTCTGGCCAACCGGTCAATATTCTCTGTTTTGATTTTTGAATCAGGGTTAAAAGCGGATACGTCCCCGATGCCTAAGTCATCTACAAAAACCGTAATGACATTTGGTTTTTTCTTACTCAATTTTCTTGTCTCCATTCTAAAATTGTTTAATTATTTTTTGTTATATACCATTATTCCTTACTTTAAAGGGAACCTCCCCACTTATTTCCAGTAAAACGGACTGACCTCCAGTAGAAACAAAAAACCTCTGTCCTAAAACAGGACAGAGGGGAGACTCCTTATGTTTGTTTGACAAACTGCGCGGAACAATTCGGACAGGTAATTTTGATTTTCTTCTTTCCTTTCGGCACCCGCAGTTTTTGTTTACAAGACGGGCATTTGTAATAGCGGTAAACCTTCCGCTGCTGGAGTTTGTTTTTCCAACGGTAGTACGTCTGGGTGACTTTGTATTTTTTCTTTTGAAACCATTGGTTTTCTTTCAATCGCCGGCTGTGATCTCTAGACAATCCCCGCATCACCGCATAAGTCACAAAAAAAAGTCCCATAATAGACAACAGCGGGATTCGAAATACCATTGTCAATACACTGGCGGCCAACCCGGCAATCATTAGGAACCGCGAAAAGTCATCGGTTCCGTAGCGGCCGGACATCCACCGCATCGCTTTCATCAAAAAATTCATTACATACCCCTGAATAATTCATACTTTGACTTCAAACCGTCTGAAACTGCCTAACGGCAGTCTTCATTTACTTTTTCATTTTCACCTGTTAAGTGATGCAAAAAGAACCCCATTCTGATATGGTAAAGGTGTCTAAACCAACCATAAGAAAGGAGTTCTCTTCATGATTAGCTTACACAAAAACCAGGTAAAATTCAATTCAAACATCATCATTTCGCATACAGGTGGTCGTTTATCGAGTGATTCGGGTTTAGTCTTAGTTAAAGAAGTAATGGATACCTTCAAGTTTTCTGATTTGGCAAAATCACTTCTGGACATTAAAGAT
>NZ_AUCD01000032.1 GCF_000429585.1 Atopococcus tabaci DSM 17538 | reverse complement strand
GTAGGCATAAAGAAGAGACATGATGAGTGGTTTTGGGTGATAGGCAGGACGACCGTCCTGAGTCTCAAAAATTTTAAAGTAATGATCGTCTAATGAATCGACAAAGTTATAGATAGAAAAAACAATATGGTTGGGATCAATACAAGTAGATAATTCTAATGGAAGTGAAGTTTGATTCATGTTATATTGTACGTACATAAAAAGCACCCCTTTAATGTTTAGTGTCGTTACTAATATTATATCAGGGTGCTTTTTGTATGCCTAATTATATATAGCAAAAACGACGAGAAAATTAGTTAATCTAATTTCTCGTCGTTTTTATTTAGTGGCTTTTGTCCCAGCCTCTTTTTCTTACGAAAAAACTTTACTGGTATAGTCCATTTTGTCGTTTTTCATATATGAGATAGTCCAATCTACGTTCTTTTCCCGTAATCAGTGAAATGCACAGATAAAAATGGTATACTTTTACCATACAAGGGAATACATACAAGATTCCACTACTTTGCAGAAGGGTGATAAAAATGGGTTGGAAAGAAACGTACACAACATGGAAAAACCATGCTTCTCTAGATGAACATGTCAAAAAAGATTTCTTGCAAATTGAAAATGATGAGAAAGCGTTGGAAGATGCTTTTTATAAGCCATTGGAGTTTGGTACCGCCGGCATGCGCGGCGTCATTGGTGCCGGCATCAACCGGATGAACGTTTACACTGTCCGTCAGGCGACAGAAGGGTTGGCCCGTTTTATCGAGGCGCAAGGTGAAGAAGCGAAACAGCGCGGTGTCGCCATCGCTTACGATTCCCGTCACTTTTCTCCAGAATTTGCGATGGAAGCTGCTAAAACACTGGGTGCACACGGCATCAAAGCATACGTATTTGAAAGTTTGCGCCCTACCCCGGAATTGTCTTTTGCCGTCCGTCATTTGAATGCCGTGTCAGGAATCATGGTAACTGCGAGCCACAATCCACCTGAATACAACGGCTACAAAGTATACGGAGAAGACGGTGGGCAGCTGCCGCCAAAAGAAGCGGATGCCCTCACCCGTTATGTCCGTGACGTGGAAGACGTCCTTTCCATTGAAGCAGCTGACGAAGAAGAATTGAAAGAAAAAGGCCTGCTTGAAATCATCGGTTCAGAAGTGGACGAAGCCTACTTGGAAGAGATGAAGGCTGTCACAGTAGATCCCGAGCTGGTTCAACGTATGGGAGACAAAGTCAAAGTCGTGTACACTCCGCTCCACGGAACAGGTAAAATGCTCGGCGAGCGCGCACTGGCACAAGCAGGCTTCACGCAAGTGGTCTTGGTGCCTGAACAAGCAGAACCGGACGCCGACTTTTCCACAGTGAAATCCCCGAACCCGGAAGACCCGGAAGCATTTGAATATGCCATTCGCGTCGGGAAAGAGGAAGACGCAGATATTTTGATTGCCACCGACCCGGATGCCGACCGATTGGGAATGGCGGTAAAAGTAGCCGAAGGACAATATGAAGTATTGACCGGGAACCAGATCGCCGGCTTGATGCTGTATTACATTTTGAGTGCCCGTGAAAAAACCAACACACTGCCGAAAAAAGGTGCGGTGGTGAAGTCGATCGTTTCCAGCGAAATGGCTACAGCCATTGCCGACAAAGTGGACGTCAAAGTCTTCAATGTGTTGACCGGCTTCAAATTTATCGCAGAAAAAATCAAGCAGTTTGAAACAGACAACAGCTATGAGTACCTCTTTGGATTTGAAGAAAGCTACGGATATATGGTGAAACCATTTGTCCGTGACAAAGATGCGATTCAAGCATTGGTGCTGGCCGCAGAAATGGCTGCATCCTTCAAAGAAAAAGGAGATACGTGCTTCGACGTCTTGTGCGACTTGTACCACGAGTATGGCCATTTTGAAGAAAAAACCATTTCTGTGACTTTGCCGGGAATGGAAGGTGCTGAAAAGATCAACCAATTGATGGCACAGCTCCGTGAAGAAGCGCCGAACCAATTTGGCGATATCGAAGTGAAAGAAGTGGAAGATTACAAATTAAGCATCCGTACAAAAGAAGACGGAACGGAAGAAACGATCGATATGCCTTCTGCGGATGTGTTGAAGTACATGATGCAGGACGGAAGCTGGATTGCAGTCCGGCCATCCGGAACCGAGCCGAAAATCAAATTTTACATCGGAGCATACGACGACTCAGGCGTCTCTGCAAAAGAAAAGCTGCAGGCTTTTGAAACATCCTTACGCGAAATCGTAAAAACAGTAGAATAAACCACTGCGCAAAAAGAGACAGAGAATTGACCTCTGTCTCTTTTGTCGTTTTCTCCAGTGTTTCGACCATGGAGTAGTCGAGGAGAGGGCAAAAATATGAGGGCTATACATGACACGCCCGGGATGTTATAATGTATAGGATAAAGAAGATAAAAGAGAAGAGGAAAAAGAAATGGTAGACAGTTTACAACTGGTAATCATCACAGGGATGAGCGGAGCGGGTAAAACAGTCGCGATGCAAAGTTTTGAAGATATGGGTTATTACTGTGTGGATAACATGCCGCCGAACCTATTGCCGAAATTTTGGGAATTGGTCCGCGAATCAGGAAAAATGACAAAAATCGCTTTGGTGATGGATTTACGTACAAGAGACTTTTTCAATGAAATCAAATCTTCTCTGGAAACCCTTGAAAACACTTCTTTTATTACAACGAAAATGCTATTTTTAGAAGCAGACGAAACGGAACTGGTATCTCGTTACAAAGAAACAAGACGTTCCCACCCATTGGCCCCTAAAGGACGAGTCACTGAAGGCATCCGCAGAGAACGCGAATTGCTGACAGAAATCAAAAGCCGTGCACAGTTGGTGATCGATACAACCAATCTGACGCCGCGCCAATTGAGAGAACAGATCATCAAAGAATTTGCAGCCGCAGAAACCACCATGTTCCATGTGGAAATCGTTTCCTTCGGGTTCAAGTATGGGTTGCCGATTGATGCAGACATTGCAATGGACGTAAGGTTTTTGCCAAACCCTCATTACATTGATGAGCTTCGGCCGTTGACCGGGCAGGATGAGCCGGTATACGACTACGTGATGCAGCAGCCGGAAACCGAAACGTTTTACCGGAAGTTTGTTGATTTATTGGATTATTGTCTTCCTGGTTATAAACGCGAAGGAAAAAACAATGTCACAATCGCCATCGGATGTACGGGAGGAAAACATCGTTCTGTCGCATTGGCGGAGCGGATTGGACGCAAACTAGAATCGGACGGTTACCCGGTTCGCGTCTCCCATCGGGACAAAGACAAAGTGAAGGAGTCTGTTAAGCGCTCATGATGAATAATAAAAACCACAGGAAGCCAAAAATCGTCGTTATCGGCGGCGGCACTGGTCTTCCTGTTATCTTACAGGGATTGAAGGAGCAACAGGCGGATGTCACAGCGATCGTTACGGTGGCGGACGATGGAGGAAGCAGCGGTGCGCTGCGCGAATCTGTTGTTCATTCCGTACCGCCGGGCGACATTCGCAATGTGCTTGTTGCTCTCTCTGACATCCCGAAGAGTCAAAAAGAGATTTTTCAATACCGCTTTCATAAAGAAGACGCCTCATTCGCCGGGCATTCGTTGGGCAACTTAATCATTGCCGCCATGGCCGAAATGAAAGGCAACATCTATGAAGCCATCCAATTGTTGAGCAAGATGATGATGGTGGAAGGGCATGTTTACCCAGCGGCGGAAGAGCCATTGGTGCTGCATGCGGAATACACAGACGGGACCCGCCAGGCTGGGGAATCACAAATTCCTAAAGCAAGAAAAAAAATCAAACGGGTCTTTGTGACTCCGGCGGAAGAAAACCAACCATTGCGGGCAGGACGGAAAGTGATTTCGTCCATTTTGAACGCAGATATGGTGGTACTGGGACCTGGAAGTTTGTACACAAGCATTCTGCCCAACTTAATGATTCCGGATCTCGGACAAGCGGTGGTCCAAACAGATGCCCAGGTGGTTTATATTTGCAATATCATGACCCAGCTGGGGGAAACAGAAAATTTCTCCGATGCAGACCACATCCGAGTGCTGCACGAGCACTTGGGAACACAATTCGTGGATACCATCTTGGCGAACATTGGAGAAGTTCCAGAAAATTACATCGGGATGGAAGAGCAAGAAGAATACTTAGTACAGGTGTCTCACAATTTTGATGAGATGAAACAAGAAGTTCCTTACATCATTTCAGACAACTTCTTACAATTGAAAGAAAAAGGCGTCTACCACAATGGGGAAAAAGTAGCGGCAGAATTGTTCAAGCTCGCTCTTGAAAACCAACGCCATCCAAGAAAATCGACCCACTCTCACGCAGAATAAATGAAAATATAAGAATGGAAAGGAGGTTTTTTTATGTCATTTGCATCTGAAGTGAAAAAAGAATTAACGCATTTGGAAGTCCATCCGGAACACGCCAAAGCAGAGCTGGCGGCGCTTATCCGGATGAACGGCACGTTGCATTTGTCCAACAAGCGTTTTGTGTTGAACATCCAGACTGAAAATGCGGCCATCGCAAGAAGAATGTATACACTGATCAAAGACCATTTCCAAGTGGAAACGGAATTGCTTGTGCGCAGAAAAATGAAATTGAAAAAGAACAACGTGTATATCGTGCGTTTGAAAAAAGGCACAGAAGAAATCTTGTCGAAGCTGGGAATTATGGAGGGCATGTTGTATCATGGGCGCATTCCAGAAGAAATCAGTTTGAATACGCAAAAAATCAAATCGTATTTGCGCGGCGCCTTTTTAGCCGCCGGATCGGTAAACAGCCCGGATACCAGCCGCTATCATTTGGAAATTTATTCCAGCTACGAAGAACACAACGAGGATATCTGTGAGATGATGAATCGTTTTGGGTTGAATGCCCGCACACTTGAACGGCGCAGTGGATATATCACCTATCTGAAAGAATCAGAAAAAATTTCTGACTTCTTGGCATTGATCGGCGCCTCCGTCAGTGTGATGCGGTTCGAAGACACCCGTATTGTGAGAGACATGCGCAATTCCGTCAACCGGTTGGTGAACTGTGAGAATGCCAACCTCAATAAAACGATTGACGCAGCAAGCCGACAAATCGAAAACATCAAATATTTGGATAAGCAGGTAGGATTGGATACATTGCCGGAAAGATTGCGGGAAGTTGCGGTGGTCAGGGTGGAAAATCCAGACGCTTCCTTGAAAGAATTGGGCGATATGATTCCAAGCGGACCGATCAGCAAGTCAGGCGTGAACCACCGTCTGCGCAAGCTGAATAAAATGGCTGAAGACCTAAGAGAGGACAACGAGTCGGTCGCAGAAACAGCAGCCACCAACGTCTGACCTTATAGAATAACAACAGAAAAACGCAGGTTGATTTTTCCACTCATATGACTTATACTAAAGGAGTTGGAAAAATTAGTCTCCTTAGTGTAATGGATATCACACAAGATTCCGGTTCTTGAGATGGGGGTTCGATTCCCTCAGGAGACGCTACAAGCCGAGCGCTTTGCTCGGTCTTTTTTTACAGAGAAATGTTTGACCTTATTTGACTAATGGGTTATAATGATGTCACAACAATGAAAGATATGGTACACTAAGCTGGACACCAATATTTTCCAAGGAGGAAATTACGTTATGAATTTAGTGCCTACAGTAATTGAACAATCTCCAAGAGGCGAACGAGCATATGACATCTATTCTCGCCTTCTAAAAGACCGCATCATCATGCTAGGCGGCCCAATTGATGACAACGTTGCGAACTCTGTCATCGCCCAATTGCTCTTTTTAGATGCACAAGACCCAGAAAAAGATATCTATCTTTACATCAACTCACCAGGTGGAAGTGTATCTGCCGGACTGGCCATTTTTGATACCATGAACTTCATCAAATCCGATGTTCAAACCATCGTAATCGGATTGGCGGCATCCATGGGAAGTTTCTTGTTGGCAGCCGGAACAAAAGGCAAACGATTTGCCTTGCCGAACTCTGAAATCATGATCCACCAACCACTCGGCGGTGCACAAGGACAAGCAACTGAAATTGAAATTGCTGCCCGTCATATCTTGAAAACAAGAGACCGCTTGAACAAAATCTTGTCTGAACGCACAGGCCAGCCACTTGAGCGTTTGGAACGCGATACAGACCGCGACTTCTTTATGTCCGCGGAAGAAGCAAAAGAGTATGGATTGGTCGACGAAGTGATGACTGACAACAACTCATTGAAATAAGCATGACAATAAACCCGAAATCTTTTTCAGATTTCGGGTTTATTTGTATTCTTGGCCAGAAAATTTCATGAAGAAGCGTGTGGATAAAGAAACTGCCTTATCGTTTCACCTTATAAAAAGATAGTAGTATAATAGATTCAGAGTGTCGAAGGAGGATTGTCTTTGCTGAGCATGTCACTCCTAAAAAGTTGACCCGATACACTGAAAAAATATTAGAATTCTCTAAGAATCGATCCTCTTCCTTGTTCGATAGAATTGAACAGAAAGTGAACGGAAGTGAAGGCGACTAAGGCTATAGTTCGTCATCCTCTGGGTGATGAAGGAGAGTTGTCACAATTTGTTCGCTTTTAGCCTGTTTCGAAGGGTCGTTTCGAGTCCCATCCCTAGAAAAGGATGGGTTGAATATTATCCCGCCTACTGCTATAATCAGGTCTGTAAGGGTTGGAGGTCCTTTGAATCGTCTGAATAAAACCCTTAATCAGACCGCTTTTCTCACTATCTCAATGGATAGGGTCGCAGGAATAAGGCCGATAAAGGACTGAAGAAGACCTTGGCAGAAAGAGGTGACCCATGCTAGAGCTGATTCAATTGATTGAGAAGTTGGCTCCAGAAACACTTGAGGTGTTGAAAGGACGGTACAGGATCCTCCGCATGATTTCTGTTTCCAGTCCCATTGGGAGGCGGCTGTTGGCCGACAAACTTGGGATGACAGAGAGAGTGCTCCGGACAGAAGTGGACATACTGAGAAAACAACACTTAGTTCAATCCACTAAGTCGGGCATGATTTTGACACCGGCAGGAGAAAAAATCATCCCGGAATTGGAACAAATTTTTGGTCATATATTGGGCATGAAAGACAAAGAAACTACTTTGGCCCGGTATTTGGGTATTGAGCAATGCATCATCGTTTCAGGAGACACTGACGAAACACCTGTGCTGCTTGACCACCTGGGCGATTCTGTTGTGAATCTGCTGGACCAAGTGTTGCCGGAAGGAAGAAACGTGATTGCAGTGATGGGTGGTACAACCATGGCTGCCGTGGCTGAACGTATGTCGGAACAGCTGAGAGAAAACCGCGAACTGCTTTTTGTTCCCGCACGCGGAGGCGTCGGCGAACGAGTGGCTATCCAATCAAACTCCATCAGTGCGGTTATGGCACAGAAAACCGGTGGAAAACACCGCGTTCTTTACGCACCAGAATATGTCCGTTCCCAAACGTATTCTTTGCTTCTGGAAGAGCCGGAAATCAAAGAAACAATGAACTTGCTAAAACAAGCTAATTGTGTTTTGTTAGGGATAGGCGATGCCATGCACATGGCACAACGCCGTGGACTCAGCGCACAACTCATTAAAGAGTTGCGTGATAAAGGCGCAGTGGCTGAAGCGTTTGGGGAATTCGTGGATAAAGACGGCAACATCATTTACAAAATTCCGCGCATCGGCCTGAAATCAGACAGCCTGAAAGACGTGCCGAATGTGATTGCAGTGGCGGCTGGGAAACATAAAGCCCGAGCAATCGAAGCCTACTTGAGACAAGCTCCGTCTCATCTACGGCTCGTGACGGACGAAGGAGCTGCAAATGAGATTTTAAAAGGGATCTCCCTTTAAAATAAAAAAATTTTTAGGATTTTCGAAGGAGGAAATCGCAAGATGACAGTTAAAGTTGGTATTAATGGTTTTGGACGTATTGGACGTCTGGCTTTCCGCTTGATTCAAGATTTGGAAGGTATTGAAGTAGTTGGGATTAACGACTTGACCGACTCCAAAATGTTGGCACACCTATTGAAATATGACACAACGCAAGGAATGTTCAACGGAGACGTTGAAGTAACAGACGACGCAATCGTTGTAAACGGCGAAAGCACTCGTATTTTCAGCACTCCTAACCCAGAAGAAATTCCTTGGGGCGAAGTAGGTGCTGAAATCATTCTTGAAGCAACAGGTTTCTTCACAACTCAAGAAAAAGCTGAATTGCACTTGAAAGCTGGCGCGAAAAAAGTTGTTATCACAGCTCCAGGAACAGGCGACTTGAAAACAGTTGTCTTCAACACGAACCACGAAGTGTTGGACGGATCTGAAACAGTTATTTCTGCAGCTTCCTGCACAACGAACTGCTTGGCTCCAATGGCAAAAACTTTGAACGATGAGTTCGGTGTTGTTCAAGGATTGATGACAACTATCCACGCTTACACTGGTGACCAAATGACATTGGACGGACCACACAGAAAAGGTGACTTCCGTCGTGCTCGTGCAGCAGCTGAAAACATTGTTCCAAACACAACTGGTGCTGCTAAAGCAATCGGTGAAGTTATCCCTGAATTGAAAGGGAAATTGGACGGAGCAGCTCAACGTGTTCCAGTACCTGCTGGTTCTTTGACTGAGTTGTTCACTGTATTGAACAAAAACGTAACTGTTGACGAAGTTAACGCAGCTATGAAAGCCGCTGCTAACGAGTCTTACGGATACACAGAAGACCCAATCGTTTCTTCCGACATCGTTGGAATGAAATACGGTTCATTGTTTGACGCAACTCAAACAAAAGTAATCGATGTAAACGGCCAACAAATGGTTAAAACTGTTGCATGGTACGACAACGAAATGTCTTACACTGCTCAGTTGGTCCGCACATTGGAATACTTCGCTAAACTTTAATCATAAAGCAGCGAATTGAAAAGAGAAGTTTTAAAGCGGGGGAGCAGCGCGCTTCCCCGTTTTTTCTTTAACTAATCAATACTGACATTGCGATTTCTCGTTGAAACGAAACATACACCTAAATGATTATAAGAAAGAGGGGATCAACATGGTTAAAAAAACTGTCAAAGATTTAGACCTGAAAGACAAAAAAGTCTTGGTTCGTGCGGACTTCAACGTTCCGATGAAAAATGGGCAAATCACTAATGACAACCGCATCCAAGCTGCCCTTCCGACATTGGAATACATCTTGGAACAAGGCGGAAAAGTCATCGTCTTCTCCCACTTGGGACGTGTAAAAACAGAAGAAGACAAAGAAGGCAAATCTTTGCGCCCGGTCGCAGAACGTTTGGGAGAATTGCTGGGTAAAGACGTCACGTTTGTTCCTGAAACACGTGGAGAAGAACTTGAAAAAGCGATCGACTCCTTGTCTTCCGGCAACGTATTGATGTTTGAAAACACTCGTTTTGAAGACATCGACGGCAAAAAAGAAAGCAAAAACGATCCGGAACTAGGCAAATACTGGGCTGGCTTGGGCGACGTGTTCGTGAACGATGCTTTCGGTACGGCTCACCGTGCGCATGCTTCCAACGTAGGAATTGCTTCCAACATTGAATCAGCAGTTGGTTTCTTGGTTGAAAAAGAAATCAAGTTTATCGGTGGAGCAGTCGATGAACCACAACGTCCATTCGTGGCAATTTTGGGTGGAGCGAAAGTCAGCGACAAAATCGGCGTAATCGAAAACTTGTTATCTAAAGCAGACAAAGTCTTGATTGGCGGCGGAATGACTTATACGTTCTACAAAGCTCAAGGAAAAGCCATCGGAAACTCTTTGGTTGAAGAAGACAAAATCGATTTGGCCCGCGAATTGCTTTCCAAAGCAGGGGACAAGTTGATCTTGCCTGTGGACAGTGTAGCGGCAACAGAATTCAGCAATGACGCGCCAAGCGAAGTTGTGGGCGATGAAATTCCAGAAGGCAAAATGGGATTGGACATCGGACCAGAAACCATCGATTTGTTCCGTAAAGAGTTGGAAGGCGCGAAAACAGTTGTATGGAACGGACCTATGGGAGTTTTCGAAATGGAAAACTTTGCAAAAGGAACGGCAGCTGTTTGCGAAATCTTGGCAAAACTTGAAGAAGCGACAACCATCATCGGTGGCGGGGACTCCGCAACTGCAGCACAGCAGCTTGGATTTGAAGAGGACTTCTCTCACATTTCCACAGGCGGCGGTGCGTCATTGGAATACTTGGAAGGAAAAGAACTTCCAGGTCTCGCAGTTATTCCAGACAAGTAAACGAAAGAATACACGCAAAGCGGGAATTTCCCGCTTTGTCCGTGTTGTAACCAGTCACTCGAATACAACAACAACCTCAACAGAAAGAAGGATGATTTATGCGTAAGCCAATCATTGCCGGAAACTGGAAGATGAACAAGACAGCTTCAGAAGCGGCAGCGTTTGTAAATGAAGTAAAAGGGAAACTTCCTCCAGCAGAAAAAGTTGACTCAGTCATCGGTTCACCACATCTGTTCTTACAAAAGTTGGTTGAGTTATCAGAGGGAACCGACTTGAAGATTGCTGCGCAGGACGCGTTTTATGAAGATGAAGGAGCCTATACAGGCGCAACCAGTCCCGCTGCATTGAATGATTTGGGTGTGTCTTATGTCATCATCGGCCACTCTGAAAGACGCGAATATTTCCACGAAACAGATGAAGACATCAACAAAAAAGCACATGCCATCTTCAAAAACAATATGCTTCCGATTATCTGTGTCGGCGAAACATTGGAACAGCGCGAAGCCGGCGAAACAAATGAATGGGTTCGCGGCCAAGTGAAAGCAGCATTGGAAGGCTTGAGCGACGAGCAAGTTCGTCAAACTGTCATCGCGTATGAGCCTATCTGGGCAATCGGCACAGGAAAAACTGCGACATCCGAAGAAGCAAACGACACCATTTCTGTTATCCGTAAAATGATTGCGGAGCTGTATTCACAAGAAACAGCAGAGCAAGTACGCATTCAATATGGCGGAAGTGTCAAACCGGACAACATCGCTGAGTTGATGGAACAACCGGATATTGACGGTGCGTTGGTCGGAGGAGCGAGCTTGGAAGCAGATTCATTCTTGGCATTATTGGAGGCAGTAAACAAATGAGTAAAACACCAGTAGCCATCATCATTTTGGATGGTTTTGGATGGAGAGACGAACGGACCGCAAACGCCGTTGCGTTGGCAAACAAACCGAATTTCGACCGGTATTGGGACGAATTTCCGCACAGCACGATGAAAGCTTCCGGGCTTGCAGTCGGACTTCCTGAAGGACAAATGGGAAACTCCGAAGTCGGCCACACGAACATCGGAGCCGGACGTGTCGTTTACCAAAGCATCACTCGAATCGATAAAGCGATCCAAGACGGCGAATTCACAACTATCGAAGCTTTGAACGGAGCGTTTGACCACGTAACGGAACATGATTCCGCACTGCACCTCTTCGGTCTGATTTCAGATGGCGGAGTGCACAGCCACAGCCGTCATTTGTACGCTTTGTTGGAAGCGGCAAAAGCAAAAGGGCTGAAGAAAGTCTACATTCACGCCTTCACAGACGGACGTGACGTAGCACCGGACTCTGCAGCAGGCTTCATTGAAGACTTGCGTCAAAAGACTGAAGAAATCGGAGCGGGAGAAATTGCGACTGTATCCGGTCGTTTCTACGCGATGGACCGCGACAACCGTTGGTCTCGTGAAGAAAAAGCCTACAATGCGATTTTCCATGGTGATGGAGTCCGCAAAGAAGACCCGGTTCAAGGAGTCAAAGACAGCTACGCGGAAGAAGTCTACGATGAATTCATCATGCCGATAGTTGTCGAAAAAGATGGCAAACCAGTTGCGACTGTTCAAGACAATGACGCAATCTTGTTCTTCAACTTCCGTCCGGACCGTGCGATTCAATTGTCCCGCGCCGTCACTGAAGACGACTTCAACGAATTTGACCGCGGCGAACGCCCGCAGAACATCAAATTCGTCACAATGACGCAATACACCGCAGACATGGAGGCAGACGTCATGTTCCCCCCTGTCTTCTTGAAAAACGTCATCGGCCAAGTATTGGCTGACAACGGTTTGAGACAGTTGCGGATTGCGGAAACAGAAAAATACCCTCACGTCACCTTCTTCATGAACGGTGGAACCAACGAAGAATTCGAAGGGGAAAGCCGGACGTTGATTCCATCTCCACAAGTCGAAACGTATGACTTGAAACCAGAGATGAGTGCTTATGAAGTAGGCGATTCATTGGTGAAAGATCTGGAAGCAGACAAGTTCGATGCCATCATCTTGAACTTCGCGAACCCAGACATGGTTGGACACTCCGGAAAACTGGAAGCAACCATCAAAGCCATCGAAGCCGTGGACGAAAACCTCGGCCGTGTAGTCGACACCATCTTGGAAAAAGGCGGACACGCGATTATCTTTGCCGACCACGGAAATGCCGACACAATGGCTACTCCGGAAGGACAGCCGCATACCGCACACACAACTGTGCCGGTTCCGGTTATCGTGACCAAAAAGGACGTGACCTTGCGTAAAGACGGAGCGCTTTGCGACGTTGCCCCAACAATGTTGGACTTGCTGGGTATCGACAAACCAGAAGACATGACTGGAACTTCTTTAATCGAAAAATAAGAAATTGTCCAGAGAGTTTGTGTTCTCACAAAGAAAACAGTAAAATGAAGAAGTAAGATATGAATATGAAGGAGAGAAATTTCATGCCAACCATTACAGATGTTCTTGCACGCGAAGTATTGGATTCTCGCGGAAACCCTACGATTGAAGTAGAAGTTTACACAGAAAGCGGTGCGTTCGGACGCGGAATGGTTCCATCCGGAGCTTCCACAGGTGAACACGAAGCCGTTGAACTACGTGACGGAGACAAAGACCGTTACCTAGGAAAAGGTGTTCAAAAAGCAGTAGAAAACGTCAACACAACAATTGCGGAAGCAATCATTGGATACGACGTACGTGACCAAATGGGAATCGACACTGCTATGATCAAATTGGACGGAACTGCTAACAAAGGCAAATTGGGTGCGAACGCTATCCTAGGTGTTTCCATCGCTGCTGCCCGCGCTGCTGCAGACTTCTTGGACATTCCATTGTACCAATACTTGGGTGGATTCAATACTAAAGTATTGCCAACTCCAATGATGAACATCGTCAACGGTGGTTCCCACTCTGACGCGCCAATCGCTTTCCAGGAGTTCATGATTTTGCCTACTGGAGCACCAACATTCAAAGAAGCTTTGCGTTGGGGAGCTGAAATCTTCCACGCATTGAAAGCGATCTTGAAAGACCGTGGATTGGAAACATCTGTTGGAGACGAAGGCGGATTTGCTCCTCGCTTCGAAGGAACTGAAGACGGAGTGGAAACAATCCTTGAAGCAATCAAAAAAGCTGGTTTGGAACCAGGTAAAGACGTTTACCTAGGGTTCGACTGTGCTGCTTCTGAGTTCTACGAAGACGGCGTATACAACTACGCGAAATTCGAAGGTGAAAACGGAGCGAAACGTTCTGCTGAAGAGCAAGTTGACTACTTGGAAGAGTTGGTTAACAAATACCCAATCATCTCTATTGAAGACGGTATGGATGAAAACGACTGGGACGGATGGAAGTTGTTGACAGACCGTTTGGGTGAAAAAGTTCAGTTGGTTGGAGACGACTTGTTCGTAACAAACACTGAAATTCTTAAACGCGGAATCGACAACGGTGTAGGAAACTCCATCTTGATCAAAGTCAACCAAATCGGTACGTTGACAGAAACATTCAACGCAATCGAAATGGCTAAAAAAGCTGGTTACACGGCTGTTGTTTCTCACCGTTCCGGTGAAACAGAAGATGCAACGATCGCTGACATCGCAGTAGCGACAAATGCTGGTCAAATCAAGACTGGTTCATTGAGCCGTACAGACCGTATCGCTAAATACAACCAATTGCTAAGAATCGAAGACCAATTGGGTGACTTGGCTGAATACCATGGTTTGGAAGCTTTCTACAACTTGAAAAACAAATAAACCTCCTCTAATAAGATGAAGGAGTTTGAGCCGACGGAACTTCCGTCGGCTTTTTTGTGTTTTTATAGAACTAACTTAGAGGCCTGTTGGGAAAAATAGAGCCAGCAGTACAATTTCTATAAGTAGATTTTTTGAATTTGCACACTCATCCCCTATACAATGAATGTACGTTGCAAATGGAACAAAATTTCATTACGCGAAACTATCAATAGGAGAGTGATGCGAAAGAATGAGTACAAAAATTATAGGTGGCGTATTTTCAACAGTCGAAGAAGCAGAAGCAACGATTCGTGAATTGCAAAAAATTGGACTCGCTCAAGAAGACATCACTGTCTTTGCGCAAGATTCTGATAAAGTGGACAGCATTGAAGCTGATACCGACGTAGATGTCACGACAAACAAAGAAAACCGTGGAAGCAACAGCGGTAAAGGAGCAGGAATTGGAGCTCTATCCGGTGGTGTTCTAGGCGGACTGGGCGGGTTAATCGCGGAAGCGATGTTGCTGACCATCCCTGGTGTTGGGCCGTTGGCTGCGGCAGGACCGTTGGCAACCACACTGGCCGGTTTGGGAACAGGAGCTGTCGGAGGAGGACTAGTCGGTGCATTGGTCGGCGCTGGACTTCCGGAAGAACAGGCAAAAGAATACGAAAACTATTTGAAAGACGGAAAAATTGTGGTCTTGTTGGATGTAGACGAAGCTCAGCAGCAATCCGTCCAAAAGATTTTCATTCAATCCGGATCCTTGAACACAAGCATGTACGACCAACAATCATAATGAAAATAACGGCTTAAACAAGTGAAAAAGAAGACCCCGATACCTTGGGGTCTTCTTTTTAAGTATAGAATTCCCCACTTATTTATGATACAGTAGGAAGGAAAAGAAAGACTGGGAGACGGGAGGTAACCCCTTTGTACGATATTCTATTGACGGCGATGCTCATTGTCTCTGTGTTGATGATTATTGTGATTGCGATGCAGCCGACAAAAACAAACAGCGCATCCAACGCTTTTTTAGGAGGCGCAACCCAATTATTCGGCAGACAAAAGGCACGCGGATTTGAAGCAGTGTTGCAAAAAACGACAGTGGTATTGGCGATTTTCTTTTTTGGACTGGCCATTGCGATTGCTTACATTATTTAACCATAGACGAACGAAAAGAATTTTTGAAAATCACCTCAGTTGGGCTGCCTTCAAATAGGCGGCTTTTTTTGTACCAAAGAAAAGATGCGTAAACAAAGGGAGAAATGTCCGTTTCAGTATGAAAATGACGACTTTTCAAGTAAAATAAATATAGACACATTGTAGAAACGTAGGAGGACAAGTAAATATGCGAGATAGAACGTTTTTCTTTGAAAATGGGCCAAGAGCCATTCTTTTGTTCCACGCATACACCAGTACGCCGAATGATATGCGGTCACTGGGAAGAGCGCTGGAAAGAGCGAACTACACGGTATATGCGCCAACATTCAAAGGACATGGCACAGCCGATCCGGATGACATTTTAAGTGCCAGACCGGAAGACTGGGTGAACGATGGACGGGAAGCCTTGAAATTTTTAAGAGACAAAGGCTACGAGGAAATTGCCGTATTCGGCCTTTCTCTCGGCGGTGTCGTTGCCACCAAGTTATTGTTGGAAGAATCCGTGGTTGCGGGAGGAACGTTTGCGTCTCCTATTGTAGACAACCGAAAAATTAGGATTGCAGAAAATTTTTGGCCTTTCTATGAGTATATGAAGAAAAAAGCGGGACACTCGGCTTCCCGTATTGAAGTGATGAAAGAAGATGCAGAGCCGAAATTCGAGGAAACCATGTCTGAACTGCAGGAGTTGGTCGCATCCATGGTGCCGCAGTACGGCGAAGTCACCAAACCGGTCTTCATCGCCCAAGGCGGACAAGACGAGATGATCGACCCTCACACTGCTGGGGAATTCAGAGATTTGCTGACCGATGCGAAAGTGGACTTTCATTGGTACGAAGAAGCGCCGCACGTGTTGACGGTTGGCGAACCCGGCAAACAACTGCAGTTGGATCTCTTGACATTTCTTTCAACGATTAATTGGAACGGAGGAGAATAATGGCGACCAAAGACAACTTAAAAGAAGCCATCTTAGTCTTCATGGAACACGACGACCGAGTGGCTTTGGAAGTCAATGACATCAGTGAAGGCATGGGGATGACGTCTTTTGCTGATTTCAAAAAACTGGTCAATGCCTTAGCGGATTTGGAACGAGAAGGGCAAGTGTTCTTAAACAAAAAAGGCAAATTCAAGCTGCAGCAGAAAGAAGCTGTAAAGCAAGGCATTTTTCACAGCAGCACACGTGGTTTCGGATTTATCGAAGTAGAAGGCGAAGACGACGATATTTTCGTTCCGCCCAACAAAACCAATTTCGCCATGGAAGGTGACTTGGTCACATTCGACATCCAAAAAGAAGCCGCTCCATGGGACAAACGAGGCGCAGAAGGCGTCGTCCGCGGAATCATTGAACACGGGACCCGCAATTTAGTAGGGGAATTCCTGGCATACGATGACGACGGAGTGGAAGAAACAGGATTTTACGGCTTTGTCGAGCCACAGGACAAAAAGCTGGCGGACATGCGTGTGTTTATCCGGGCAGAAGGCATCCGCCCGACAGACGGCAGCATCGTCCAAGTCGAAATCACGGAATACCCGAATTACGAAGTGCCGCGCGGCATGCAAGGATTGGTCACGAACGTTATCGGACACAAAAATGATCCCGGCGTGGATATTTTGACCATCGTCCACAAGCACGGCATCCCGAGCGAATTCTCTAAAGAAGCCATCGCGCAGGCAGAAGCCGTTCCCGACAGAGTCACTGAAAAAGACTTGGAAGGACGCAGAGATCTGCGGGACGAAGTGGTGGTCACCATCGACGGCGCAGACGCCAAAGACTTGGATGATGCAGTGGCAGTGGAGAAATTGAGCAATGGAAACTATAAATTGGGCGTACACATTGCGGACGTCTCCTATTACGTGACGGAAGGCAGCGCGTTGGACCGCGAAGCGTTTGAACGCGGAACAAGTGTGTACCTGACAGACCGAGTGATTCCGATGATTCCACAGCGTCTGTCCAACGGAATCTGTTCTTTGAACCCGAATGTAGACCGTTTGACAATGAGCTGTGAGATGGAAATCGACTCCAGCGGGAATGTGGTCGACTATGACATCTTCTCAAGTGTGATCCGCTCGAAACAGCGGATGACGTACGATGCGGTCAACAGCATCTTGATGGAACACGACGAAGAAACGCGTGAAAAATATGCGGACTTAGTCCCAATGTTTGAACGCATGGAAGAACTGCACCACATCTTGGAAGACAAACGTGTGCGCCGGGGATCCATCGATTTCGATACAAAAGAAGCGTATATCCAAATGGACCCGGACGGCAGACCCGTAGACGTGCTTCTCCGTGAAAGAGGAGTCGGCGAACGGTTGATTGAATCCTTCATGTTGGCGGCGAACGAGACCGTCTCTGAACACTTCGCTACACGGCAATTGCCGATTCTATACCGGATCCACGAAAAACCGGACCCGGCAAAAATGCAGACATTCATGGAGTTTGTGACGACCTTCGGAATCACGATGAAAGGCAGCAAAGAAACGGTATCCCCGAAACAATTGCAGCAAGTCATCAATAAAGTGAAGGGCAGACCGGAAGAAGCGGTTGTTTCGATGCTGATGCTCCGCAGCATGCAGCAGGCCCGTTACGACGTGGAACCGGAAGGGCACTACGGATTGGCGGCGGAATATTATTCCCACTTCACTTCTCCGATCCGGCGTTATCCGGACTTGATTCTTCACCGGTTGATCCATTCATATACCGAAGAAGGAACATCCAGAGAGAACAGACGTTACTGGGAAAACCAACTGCAAGAAATTGCCGATCAAAGTTCCAAAACGGAACGCCGCGCTGTGGACGCAGAACGCGAAACAGACGAGTTGAAGAAAGTTCAGTTTATGGAAGACAAAATCGATCAAGAATTTGATGCGGTGGTTGTGTCCATCACTGGATTCGGTATGTTCGTCCAACTGCCGAACACCATTGAAGGTTTGGTGCACATTTCTTCCATGAACGAAGATTACTTCGAATACAACGAACGCGACTTGATGTTGATCGGTCAGCGCACCGGCATTGTCTACCGTATCGGCCAGAACGTGAAAGTGAAATTGGTCGGTGCCGATGCTGATTTACGGGAGATCGACTTCGAAGTTGTGCCGCAGGAAGACACTCCGCGAATCGACCCGCCGAAACGGAAACGCGACAGGAAAGGCGGCTCGGCCAAACGGAGACGCCGCGATTCAGGCGGGAAAGACACGCAGGGCGGCAAACGGAAAGGCGGCGGCAACAGAAGCGGCCAGCCCAACAAAAACAAACGGAGCGGGAAGAAAAATCCCCGCAAAAAACGCAGATAGAAACTAGATAGGAGGGGATAGAATGCCAAAAGGACAAGGCAATCTCATCGCCCAAAACAGGAAAGCACGCTATGAATACACCATCATCGACACGATTGAAGCCGGAATTGTTTTAACCGGAACAGAAATCAAATCCATTCGGGCAGGACGCATCAACTTGAAAGACGGGTATGCGTCCATCCGCAACGGAGAAGTTTTCTTGAACAACGTGCACATTGCACCTTACGAACAAGGAAATGTGTTCAACCATGATCCGATTCGTTCACGCAAATTGCTGATGCACAAAAAGCAGATTAACCGGTTGATTGGGGAAACCAAAACAGCCGGTGTCACGCTGGTGCCGTTGAAAGTCTACTTGAAAAACGGCTACGCAAAAGTATTGATCGGTCTGGCCAAAGGGAAGAAGAAATACGACAAGCGTGAATCACTGAAGCGCAAAGACCAACAGCGTGATATCCAACGGGCCATGAAAGACAGATAAAAAATGAAATTGAGTTTTTTGCTCAACGTATGAAGAACGAAGAAAACCCAGCAAAACGCATGGAATCTTCGTTCTTTTTTTGTTGCTTCCAAAATGGTCTAGACAGGAAAAAACAGCCAAACCCTCTGTGCTAAAGGGAAATCGAAATCTTATCGATAAAAAAGGATAGGTGTGATAGAATAGGAACAAATTATTCGTCTACTTCAGTAGACAAGTGCCGTTTCACCTGAGAACGGCTGAAGTGAAAGGAGCAAAAAGGATGCCTTCAGACAAAAAATACTTAAAGCTGTTATCCAGTGAGTTTCCAAATATCGCAGCAACGACTACTGAAATTATCAACTTGGAGGCAATTCTGAATTTGCCGAAAGCGACGGAACACTTCGTCAGCGACATTCACGGAGAGTATGAAGCCTTCCAACATGTTTTGCGCAATGGATCGGGGAACATCAAAGAAAAAATCCGGGAAATCTTTTATAACCGGTTGAGCCAAAAAGAGATGAACACCCTCGCGACATTGATTTATTATCCAAAAGAGAAAATACAGCTCATCTTGAAAGAGTGCGAAACCCAAGAAGAAATCAACGATTGGTACCGCGTCACGCTTTCCAGGTTGATTGAACTGTGTGTGTTTGCAGCGTCCAAGTACACCCGTTCCAAAGTCCGCAAAGCCCTGCCGCAGGAATTTGCGTATATCATTGAAGAGCTGCTGTCCAAAGACGACAAATTCTTAAATAAAGACGCGTATTACAACGAAATCATCTCTAGCATCATCGCGCTGGACCGCGGTCAGGAATTCGTTGTCGCCATTTCCCAGTTGATCCAGCGTCTGGTGGTCGACCACTTGCACGTGTTGGGCGACATCTACGACCGCGGACCGTATCCGGCGAAAATCGTCGACCGGTTAATGAAACACCATTCCCTGGACATCCAATGGGGAAACCATGACATTTTGTGGATGGGAGCCGCCAGCGGATCAGCAGTCTGTATCGCAAACGTCTTGCGAATCTCCGCCCGTTACGACAACTTGGAAATCATTGAGGATGCGTACGGCATTTCGCTGCGGCAGCTCCTCACATTTGCGGAAACGACCTATCCCGAACGGAAAGGGAGCTGTTTCGAACCGAAGTTGGATCCGGACAAGCCGCCTTACTATGAAGAAGAGGCGCGGCAGCTTGCAAAAATCCAGCAGGCCATCGCGGTCATCCAGTTCAAGTTGGAAGCCCAAAGCATCCGCCGCAACCCGGATTTCCAGATGGAACACCGGATGCTGCTCGATAAAATTGATTACGAAAAAGGAACCATCACACTGGACGGGGTGGAATACGAGCTGGACAACACCGATTTCCCCACCATCGACCCCAAAGACCCGTACAGCTTGACTCCGGAAGAGCAGGCAGTGATGGACCGTCTGGTGTATGCTTTCACGTATTCTGAAAAATTGCAGCTGCACGTGTCCTTTTTGATCAACAACGGCAGCATGTACCTTGTCTACAACGACAACCTCTTGTACCACGGATGTGTGCCGTTGGAAGAAGACGGATCCTTCATGGCTTTGGAGCTTGGCGGAAAGAAATATGCCGGCAAAGCACTGTTTGACATGTTTGACGAAGCCATCCGCAAAGGGTTCCTCAACCGGAAGCGGCAGAACACGACAAAATACTTGGACCTCATCTGGTATTTGTGGACCGGACCGGTCTCACCGTTGTTTGGCAAGGGAAAAATGACCACGTTCGAACGGTATTATATAAAGGATAAAACGACCCATAAGGAAAACAAAAATCCGTATTACCGGTTGCGTGAAAACGAAGACACCGTCCTGGCGATCCTCGAAGAATTCGGAGTGAGCGCCCAAAACGGCCACATCATCAACGGCCACACGCCGGTCAAAGAAAAAGCGGGAGAAGACCCGATCAAAGCGAACGGACGCCTCTTGGTGATTGACGGCGGGTATTCCAAAGCATACCAAGAAACGACCGGACTCGGCGGGTACACGTTGTTGAACAATTCTTACGGGATGCAGCTGGTTGCGCACCAGCCATTTTCCTCCAAAAAAGACGCCATCATGAACGAATCGGACATCATCTCCACCAGACGCGTCGTCGATTTGGAGTTGGAGCGCAAGAAAGTTGCTGACACCGACACCGGTAAAAAGCTGTGCGAACAGATTGAAGACTTGAAAGACTTGCTGCGGGCGTACCGCGAAGGCGAACTGAAAGAAAAAATTTAATGGAGTCGGCTGTTGTTTCTTTTTGAAACAGCGGCCGCTTTTTTTGTAGGAACTTGTAAGGAGTGGAGGAGAAAAAACAAGCCCATTCCTTAAGAAAAGTCATTGTTGCAAGAAGTGACTCAATAAAAGCCGTCCGCTCCTTACAAAAGAACCTCCTATCTTTTTAGTAAAGAAAGTGGCTTTCTGGTATGATGGAAGAAGCAAGTCAAACAGTTGAAAGGAGTTTCTTCATGGAAAATAAAGGGATGACATTCTATCTAGTACGACACGGGGAAACGTACTTTAATTATTACGGGCGGATGCAGGGATGGTCGAACACTCCGCTGACCGAAAACGGAAAAGAAGACGTCAGAAGAAGCGGCAGAGGACTGGCGGATGTGAAATTCGATGCGATTTACACCAGTGACTTGTCACGGACGATTGAAACCGCCAATCTGATCTTGGAAGAAAACCACGCGACCGAGGACAAAACCTTGCATTCCATGCCGGAGTTCCGCGAAGTGTTTTTCGGTTCGATGGAAGGGATGTACGGGAGCGAAGCGTACGCCAAAGTCGCCGAACATATGGGATTCGAAAGCGTAAAAGAGATGTTCCGCAACACCACCATTCCGGAAAGAATGAATGGCTTCCACGATGCCGATCCGGATCACTACGCAGAAGATTTCATGACGTTCTGGTCCCGGATTGAACGGGGGCTGTTGGAATTGGTGGACCGCCACCGCGATACGGGAGAGACTATCTTGTTGGTTGCCCACGGGCAGACGATTCGTTACATGCTGCAAAGTCTCGTGGCGGAATTGGAAGAACCGGATAACTTGTTGAACGCGAGTGTCTGTAAGGTTCACTACCACAGCGGAAAATTCCATGTGGAACGCTACAACGATGTGACTCATTTTAAAGATGCTGATAAATAAAAATACTTAAAAGAAGCGAGGAAGAACGAGTGAAGCCAAAAGCATTTGTTTTCTTTGATTTAGATGGTACGTTGTTGAACGCCGATTCCAAGGTCGACCCGGAAGTGGCAGACGCATTGGTCCGCATGAAAGAAAATGGCGCGATTCCGTTTATCGCGACCGGCCGAAGCCCGGTGGAAATCCACCACCTCTTGGACAGCACAGCTATTGATTCTTTCATCAGCTTGAACGGACAGTACGTTCAATATGAAGGGCAAGAAGTGTACCGGAACCCGATTCCTCAAGAGTACCTTGAGCGGTTGAAACAAATGACCGATGAAAAAGAATTGGCGTTGTCGTTTTACAGTTCAGACAAAATCCGCAGCACCCGGCACACAGAAACCATCAAAAACGCGTACGGGTTTATCCATGAAGACCCGCCGGCGATCGACCCTGATTTCTATAAGAAAGAGGACATCATGATGTCCTTGGTTGTGACGGAAGACAAGTCATTGGATGAAGAATTCATCGAAGCTTTCCCGGAGTTTTCCTTTTACCGCAACACTCCCTACAGCATCGACACGATTTTGGAAGGCCATTCCAAAGCCACGGGGATTGATAAATTGGTGGAGAACCTCCGGGCAGGGGATGTGCCGCTGTATGCGTTTGGCGACGGGCCGAATGACCTGGAGATGCTGCAAAAAGTGGACGTGGCGGTCGCCATGGACAACGGCATCGATGAAATAAAAGAAGCCGCGGATTACATCACATCCAGCCACACAAATGGCGGCATCATCGAAGGTCTCAAAAAATACGATTTGATTTAAAAGAAAAGCTGAACGGACTCATCCGTTCAGCTTTTTTTTAGTGCGCCCGGCATGGGCGACAACTTGGTGGTGAAAGTCCACTACAGACTTGGCAGTAGGAACTGTTAGCGAAAGTCAAGGGTGTCCGCCGTGAGGCGGAATCTGAAGGAAGACGGACGCAAATGCTTGCACTGACGAACAGAAACTTCATACAAAGGCTGAATCAGGACGGATGAGCTTGCTAAACAAAGTGAAGTCCGATACTGCCCGAATCCTGTACAGTAAATGGAGCAGTGACATGAGCAGAAGGTTGTCGTTCTTACCCGGGGAGGTCTCGTCAGCGCTTAGTAGTAACAACGAATG
>NZ_AUCD01000031.1 GCF_000429585.1 Atopococcus tabaci DSM 17538 | reverse complement strand
CGCTTCAGAACGTGGTGGACGTCTATTTCAGCCATCCCTACTGCTCCTGGGAACGCGGGACCAGCGAGAACCAGCACCGGCTCATCCGCCGCTTCCTCCCGAAGGGAAAAGCCATCAGCGCGGTGAGCGAAGCCCACTGCCTCCGGATCCAGCAGTGGATGAATGACTATCCGCGGAAAATCCTAGCCTACCAGACGCCACACGATTGCTTCGTGAAGGCCATCCGGCAGGAACAGGCGGCAGCCTAAACCAAGAGCCAAAACAGACAGCAATATACCGATTAGGTATGGCCACGTTTTCCCTCGGTGGGGGTGGCTAACTTAAACTTGAAATTTACGTAGTTTTTTTCTTCATTTCCTTTGAACAAGCAAAAAATACACAGGAAAGAAGAAGGAAACTTCCTCTTTCCTGTGTTTTCTTTACGACCGTTTCCCTTCCGGCCACCACAGCTTTATTAAGGCCTGCGTGCCGTCGTCTCCATGGCCCTTTTCTTGCAATTGTTCATACAACTGTTTCGCCTGTTTGGTCGCCGGCAAATCGAGCGAAAGTTTTTCGGCTTCATCCAGTGCGATTTTCAAGTCTTTCAGAAAATGCTTCACGAAAAAACCAGGGGAATAGTCTTGTTTAAGAATTCGCAGCGCATAGTTGGCCAAAGACCAGTTTTGGGCAGCGCCGGCATTTAATGTATGAATTACTTTCTTAAGATCCAAACCAGCTGCGTCCGCATAAACAAGCATCTCTGTCATGCCGGTCATAGTTCCGGCAATCATGATTTGATTGGCCATTTTTGTATGTTGACCACTTCCGGCAGGACCTTGCAACTCCGCGGCACTAGAGAAGGTATCAAACAGGGGCTTAATTTGCTCGTGCGCTTCTTGGCTCCCGCCAACCATCACGGTCAACGTCCCTTTTTGGGCACCTAAGTCCCCACCAGAGACTGGAGCATCCAATGCGAGCATCCCTTTAGATACGGCTTCTTTATCTATCCGTTGAGCAAGCGTGGGGGTACTGGTCGTCAAATCGACCACAACTTGTCCATTTTTCCCAGCTTCAAAAATACCGTACTCGTCAAAATAGACTTCCTCCACATCCGAGGGGAATCCGACCATCGTAAAAATGACGTCGCTGTGCTTTGTCACATCTGCCGGAGTATCCCACCAAATGGCGCCTCTTCTGACCAGGTCATCGGTTTTACTTTTGGTTCGATTGTAAACATTTACCGTATAACCGCTTCTGAGCAAGTGCCGTACAATTGAGGAGCCCATTACACCAGTTCCAATAAAACCTATTGTTTTGTCCATTACCTAATCCCCTTCCTCATCGTTTTTTGTCCTGCATTTTCAAGAAGACGGTACGCAAAAGAACTTGAGAAAGTTCTCAAGTTCTTTTGCATGGTTCTTTAAGTTGTTTTATTCAGGCTGCGTTCAACCAACCCAACGACTTCTTCAGCCGTTTGGCATTCTGTGACAGCTTTTTCAGCCAATTCCTTCATATCATCAGTTGTCAATTCAGACAACAAGCTGCGCGTTTTCAGAATGCTTGTAGCACTCATGGAAAACTCGTCAAGCCCCATTCCTAAAAGAATCGGAACAGCTGTCTGGTCGCCGGCCATCTCTCCACACATTCCAGCCCATTTTCCTTCTTTGTGAGCCGAATCAATCACAAACTTGATTAAGCGTAAGATGGATGGGTTGTACGGCTGGTACAGATACGAAACTCTTTCGTTCATCCGGTCAGCAGCCATTGTGTATTGAATCAGGTCGTTGGTGCCGATACTGAAGAAATCCACTTCTTTGGCAAATTGGTCCGCCAACACAGCAGCCGCAGGGATTTCAATCATGATTCCCACTTGAATATCGTCCGCGACTTTCACGCCTTCGCCCGTCAATTTCTCTTTTTCTTCTTCAAAAACCGCTTTTGCTTCCCTGAATTCTTGCAATGTGGCAATCATTGGGAACATGATGCGCAGCGGTCCGTGAACAGATGCACGGAGCAGTGCACGCAACTGCGTACGGAATATTTCATCCTTATCCAAGCTGACACGGATGGCTCGGTAACCCAAGAACGGGTTCATCTCTTCCGGCAGTTCCAAATATGGAAGCTCTTTGTCCCCTCCGATATCCATCGTACGGACGACAACAGGTTTGCCTTCCATTCCTTCAAGAACTTCTTTGTATGCATTGTACTGTTCTTCTTCAGTCGGAAGTTCCGCTGAATCCATGTACAAGAACTCGGTACGGTACAATCCGATTGCTTCCGCACCGTTTCCAAGAGCACCTTCCAAATCTTTCGGTGTACCGATATTTGCGGCCAATTCGACGTGAACACCGTCTTTTGTGACCGTTTTTTCGTTTATCAAGCGCTGCCATTCTTCTTTTTGAGAAGCGAAGGCCTGCGCTTTTTTCTCATATGCAGAGATGTCTGTTTCTTCAGGGTGAATGAGAACAGTCCCTTCCATTCCGTCCACAATCAACAAATCGCCTTCAGCGACTTTTTCCGTGATGGAGTTTGTCCCCACAATTGCTGGAATCTCCAATGAACGCGCCATAATGGCAGAATGAGATGTTCGACCTCCAATATCTGTAACAAATGCTTTTACATACTGTTTATTCAGTTGAGCAGTGTCACTTGGAGTTAAATCTTTTGCAACAATGATTACTTCTTCATCGATGGATGCAGGATCTGGCAACTTAACGCCCAACAAATGAGACAAGACGCGTTTGCGGACATCCCGGATGTCCGCTGCACGTTCTTGCATATACGGATTGTCTTCCATGGATTCAAACATTCCAATGAACATGTCCGTTGCTTCTTGCAAAGCTGTCTCGGCGTTTTTCTTGTCATTTTCGATTGCATTCTCAATTGTCCCAATCATCTCTGGATCAGATAACACCATGATATGCGCATCGAAGACTTGTGCTTCTTCTCCGAGCGATTCAGCGGCTTTGGCGCGAATAGCTTGCAATTCGCCTATCGCCTTTTCAATGGCTGTTGTGAATCGTTCTTTTTCTGCATTTGTATCCGAGATGGTCTCTTTTTTAAAGGACAAATCTGGTTCAATCAACAAGTAAGCTTTTGCTACTGCAATTCCATCACTTGCGGCAATTCCCGACACACGTTCAGTCATTATTCAGCCATTCCTTCTTTCTTCATGGTTTCTTCGATGGCTTGGATTGCTTCTTCTTCGTCAGCTCCGTCAACAGTAATTGTTACATCTGCTCCTTGGCCGACACCCAAAGACATAACTCCCATGATTGATTTCAAGTTTACAGATTTTCCGTTGTATTCCAACGTAATATCAGAATTGAATTTGCTCGCAGTTTGAACCAACAATGTAGCTGGACGAGCATGGATTCCTGTTTCAGCAATGATGTGATATTCTCTTTTTTCCATTTAAAAACGCTCCTTTAAGAGTGATATAATTTTCGAAAGTTTGTTTACGTATCCTTTTTATTGTCCTCTTCCATTCTATTCAAGGACAAAAGAAACATGAGTCAAACTTTCCTACTTATCAAGAGTACCATCTTTACATCGTTTTCACAACTCTTTTTCTTTCGAAAACGGTTTTCGCAAAAAGGAAACCTTAAAAAACTTTTTCCCAACTCTTGAAAGTCAAATAAGGTCAGAGTATAATGAATATACAAAAGTCAAAGTTGGTCAAACTCCAATCGAATTGATAGAGTTTCTCTTTGTTTTTTCCTATAATATTAGATAGGATACGTTTGATTTTCAACTAAAGAAAGGTAGTGAAGTGATGATTTGTCAACGATGCAGACAACGTGAATCAACGATTCATTTGTACACCAATGTAAACGGTCAAAAAAGACAAGTCGATCTTTGTCAACAATGTTATCGAGAAATAAAAAATCAACAAGAGGGTGGTTTCATGAGAAACGAGCGTCCTCAAGACCCATTTGGTTTTGGCAGTTTTGATGACTTGTTCAGAGCTATGGGCGCTATGGGCGGAGGCACCCCGAATAATTACAGGCAGCAAACCCCTCCTACCCAGCAAGGTTACACCGGTGGGCAACCCCCTGCTGGCAGAGGTCGTCGCGGAGGACTGCTCGGCGAGTACGGCGTCAATTTGAATGAACTGGCTCGAGAAGGAAAAATCGATCCAATTATTGGCCGCGACAGAGAAATTGAGCGTGTCATAGAGATATTGAACCGCCGACAAAAAAACAATCCCGTGCTGATTGGTGAAGCCGGTGTTGGGAAAACAGCAGTCGTGGAAGGCTTAGCTCTAAAAATTGTCCAAGGCGAGGTTCCGCAAAAACTGCTCGAAAAAGAAGTTATCCGCTTGGATGTTGCTTCATTGGTACAAGGAACGGGGATCCGCGGCCAATTCGAAGAACGCATGCACCAATTGATCAACGAACTGCGTGAAGACCGCAACGTCATTTTGTTTATTGACGAGGTCCATGAAATTGTCGGCGCCGGTTCTGCAGAAGGAAGCAGCATGGATGCCGGAAATATTCTGAAACCTGCCTTGGCACGCGGCGAATTGCAGTTGGTCGGCGCCACCACGTTAAATGAATACCGTCGGATAGAAAAAGACCCGGCTCTGGAACGTCGCTTGCAACCTGTGCGTGTAAACCAGCCTACACCAGAACAAACGTATGAAATTCTCAAAGGTATCCAGAAATACTATGAAGATTATCATCAAGTGAAATACTCCGACAAAGCTGTCCGAGCAGCAGTCGAATTGTCTCACCGCTATATTCAGGACCGTTTCCTGCCAGACAAAGCAATTGATTTGCTGGATGAATCCGGATCGAAGAAAAACTTGACCATTCAAACCATTGATAAGGATTCTGTTAACAAAAAAATTGCGGAAGCAGAACAAAAGAAACAAGAAGCGTTGGAAAAAGAAGATTACGAACAAGCGGCATTCTACCGCGACCAAGTTTCAAAATTCCAAAATATGCTGAAGCAACAGCAGCCTGAAGCAGATCAACCGGAAGTAACTGAACAAGACATTGTCAACATCATTGAAATTCAGACAGGCATCCCAGTGGGAGACTTGAAAGAAAAAGAACAACAACAATTGCGTGATCTGGATAAAGAATTGAAAAAATCCGTCATCGGCCAAGATGAGGCGTTGGAAAAAGTGGCACGCGCCATCCGCCGTAACCGCATTGGTCTGAAGAAGAAAAACCGCCCAATCGGCTCCTTCCTCTTTGTTGGTCCTACCGGTGTCGGTAAAACAGAGACAGCCAAAGCTTTGGCTCTGGAAATGTTTGGAAGCAAAGACGCTTATATCCGTTTGGACATGAGTGAATATATGGAAAAACACACTACGTCGAAACTGATTGGTTCTCCTCCTGGTTATGTAGGATATGAAGAAGCCGGTCAGCTCACAGAAAAAGTACGCCGGAATCCCTACAGCCTCATCTTAGTGGATGAAGTAGAAAAAGCACACCCGGATGTACTAAACATCTTCCTGCAAGTATTGGACGACGGGCACTTGACAGATGCCCAAGGACGTACCGTCAACTTCCAAGAAACGATTATTATCATGACCAGTAACGCAGGAACCGGAAATGTGGAAGCCAACGTAGGCTTCGGCGCTCAAATGAGCGGCACGCAGCATTCTGTCTTGAACAACCTTATTGATTATTTCAGACCCGAATTCTTGAACCGTTTTGACGGCATTGTCGAGTTCAAGCCCTTGTCCAAAGCCGATTTGCTGAAAATCGTTGACTTGATGATCGGTGAAGTGAACGACTTGCTGAAAGAACGAGATGTGTCCATTGAAGTAGATCAAAAAGCAAAAGAAAAACTAGTGGACTTGGGTTACGATCCTGACATGGGAGCCCGACCACTACGTCGTGTGATTGAAGAACAAATTGAAGATAAAATCGCAGAGTACTACTTGACTCACCCGAAAGTCTCTCATATGAAAGCAACTGTCAATGAAAACAACGACATTGTCATTAAGAAAAACGGCGATCTAATGGACGCCGACAGCGAGACGCCTTCAGAATCAACCGATAACACGACAGAAGAAACAGAATAATTCATCTGTTCAAAATAAAAAGCTCGTTTCCCCCATTACAGGCGGGAACGAGCTTTTTTATTATAATAGTGTTTGAAGTTCTACATCTGGATATTTGTCGTTAAACCAGCGTAAAGCAAATTCGTTCTCGAACAAGAACAAAGGATTATCAAATCGATCTCGGACCAATAAGTTTCTAGAAGAAGCCATGTTGATGTCCAACACGTCCGGATCGATCCAACGCGCAATGCGGTTCCCCATAGGAGTCATATTGATTTCCGAATTGTATTCATTCAACATCCGGTATTGGAACACTTCAAACTGCAATTGTCCGACAGCTCCAATAATATAATCTTCCGTATGGTATCCCTTGTACATTTGGATCGTTCCTTCCTGCACCAACTGTTGGATTCCTTTATGGAACGATTTTTGTTTCATCACGTTTTTGGCTTCCACCCGCATGAACATTTCTGGAGTGAACTGCGGAAGCGGCTCAAACTGAATTTCATTCTTTCCTTCATGGATGGTATCCCCAATCTGGAATGTGCCAGTATCGTATAACCCGATAATATCCCCGGCAACAGCTTTTTGCACCGTTTCACGTTCTTCTGCCATGAACTGTGTTGAGTTGGACAACCGGATACTTTTTCCGGTGCGTGCCAACGTAACGTCAATTCCACGGTCAAACTCACCAGAACAAATACGCAGGAATGCAATTCGGTCACGGTGGGCAGGGTTCATATTCGCTTGAATTTTAAAGATAAAACCAGAAAATGTTTCGTTATGCGGTTCAATGTCCTCTCCTTCTACACTCTTATGTGCGGACGGAGCAGGGGCAAAATCCACAAAAGCTTCCAGGAATGTTTGGACACCAAAGTTGGTCAATGCAGAACCAAAGAAAACTGGTGTCAATTCTCCAGCTGCGATTGCTTCTCTCGAAAATTCGTTGCCCGCTTCTTTTAACAGGAGCGCTTCTTCCATCGCTTGTTCATAGACAGAGGATTGCTTGATCGGATGGTCACCTTCAATTTCACCGTCTTCATTCAACGGAACAAACCGCTCTCCATCAAGACTGTTTTCTTCAGGACGGTGGACTTCGATGCGGTTGTTATAGACATCGTACAGTCCCATCAACCCTTTCCCCATTCCCATAGGCCAGTTCATTGGATAGGCGTCAATTTCCAACACTTCTTCCAATTCTGCAATCAAATCCAACGGATCTCTTCCGTCTCGATCGAGTTTATTCATAAAGGTGAAAATGGGAATTCCACGCATTCGACACACTTGGAAAAGTTTTTTGGTTTGTTCCTCAATCCCTTTGGAACTGTCTACGACCATCACGGCACTATCAACGGCCATCAATGTCCGATACGTATCTTCCGAAAAGTCTTTATGCCCTGGAGTATCCAAGATATTGATTCGCTTTCCACTGTAGTCGAACTGCAACACCGAACTGGTCACTGAAATCCCACGTTGTTTTTCGATTTCCATCCAGTCGGATTTTGCAAATTTCCCTGACTTCTTCCCTTTTACGGTCCCTGCCTGCCGAATCGCTCCACCAAAAAGCAGCAACTGCTCGGTAATGGTCGTCTTACCAGCGTCCGGGTGAGAAATAATCGCGAACGTTCTTCTTGTGTCCACTTCTTTTTTTAATTTTGTACTATGATTATCTATCGGTTGTTTCATTTTTTATTACCCTCAATTTTTATGGTTTGTTTTCTAATCCTACTGACTCTAAGTTTAACTAAAGAATTATATCACAGATGGAATGGCTTTTAAACCTTCTTCGATGTCCACTTCTGACGCATCTGAATGATGTGAAGCACAATGGTTTTGACGATGGCATACACCGGTACTCCAATCAGCATCCCAACCAAGCCGCCGATATTTGCCGCTGCCAACAAAATCAGTATGACAGTCAGCGGGTGGATATCCAAAGATTTTCCTACGAACATAGGCGTCAAAAAGTTTCCATCTACTTGTTGCACAACCAACACCAATAACGCTGCGGTCACACCCTTTCCAAACGATTCAGAAAACCCAATCAATACTGCAGGTGCTGCTCCAATAAACGGACCAACATAAGGGATGAAATTGGTGATGCCTCCAAAAAATGCCAACAATAAAGATGCCGGGAAGGAAAACAAGACGTATCCGATAAATAGGCTGACTCCGACAATCAAAGAAGCCATCCCTTTTCCGCTAATATAACTTGAGATGGTTTCGTTCACCTTTATCAATAAGTTTTTCACGTCATTCTGGTACTTTTCTGGAAATATGCGGGAAGCATTTGTGGGAAACTTATGCCCATCTTTAAAAATATAAAACAAAATTACCGGAACAGTAATCGCCAGAAAGGCAATGTTCGTTATCCGGGAAATCATTTCCCCAACACCCGTTGCAAGGCGGTTCAAAACAGTCGACCCTACTCTGCTTAACCACGCTTCTACTTCAAGAAGGATGGTCTCGTAATCCACATTTTGCATCCATGGCTCTTCAGCAATACGCTGCGCCAATGAATTCAACCGGTCAATAAAACCAGGGATGCCTGAAATAAGAAGTCCTGTCTGTTCGATCAAAACAGGGATTCCCCACAGAAAAGCCAATACTACCAAACTGACCAATAACAGCATCACCAGTACGATGCCATAAATGCGTTTGAGCCTCGCTTTCTGCAATATCTCAATAATTGGGTTGAGCAAATAGTAAAGAAAACCAGCAATTAAGAGAGGGGTGGAAAGAGCCGTTAATATACCAATAACAGGGTTAAGAATAAAATCGATTTTCATCAATGTTTGTATCAAAAGAGCTGCAGCGAGTAACCAGACGGTCCAAAACAGCAATTTTGATTTTTTCCATTCTTGCACGCAAGCCATTCCTCATTTCTATAAAAAATTCTCATCTTTATCAGTATACTGGAATGGTAAAAAATATGAAAGACAAGTTCTACCCAAGAAGGAATTGACGGCAAAAGAGTTTGGTGCTACGCTAACAGCATATTTATTTGGAATGGAGGGCATTGAAGTGGAGTTTCGCTGGACAACTGATGTGCATTCAAAGATTTATGAAGATGCCTTGGAGATTAGAAAAGATGTATTTATTCACGAACAGAACGTCCCCCCTCACCTGGAGGTAGACGAATTGGAAAGTAAAACAATCCACGTGGTGGGATACAAAAATCAACAGCCTGTAGCCACGGCCCGTCTTTACGAAAAGTTTCCGCAAACCTTTAAAGTGCAGCGGGTGGCTGTCCGTAAAGAGACGCGTAAAAGTGGGATTGGAAACCAATTGTTGGATGAAATCTTTCGATATGCCAAAAAACAGGGCGGAAAAAAACTCATTTTGGATTCACAGGATCATGCCATTCCGTTTTACGAAAAAAATAGGTACATTGTGGAGGGGGAAGGCTTTTTAGATGCTGGAATCCCTCATCATTTCATGTACCGGATCATTGATTAAACGCAAAAAACAGACGCAGGTTTCACTGAATGTGAACCGGCGTCTATTTTTGTTTTCTTTTTTTATTTTTACTTGACCGGGATAAGAGTGCTTCCCGTTTGCTTTTGATGCGCTCTCGTCTTTCGCGTGTCTCTTCTTCCAACATTGTCAAATGGGGAATACCTTCTAGGAGTTGATACTCATAAACCGCACCAAGTTTATATCCTTTCGGCAGATGGTCCGTCCGTATATACACCGGCGCAGTTCCGTCATCCGGAATAAGCCGAGCAGTCGTGTCTTCCACTGCTTCAAGCACTACGCGCATGTGTATCTCCCTCTCTTTCCAATTCGATGGAATAACTCCCATTTTCTTTTATACGAAGTGTGATTGTCCCATGCGCACTTGTGCCATAAACTGGAATGCCACGGTTTCGGAATCGTTCCAACGTTTCTACATGTGGGTGTTCGTACGGGTTGTTTGCTCCTGCTGAGTAGACGGCCAATTTGGGGTTTACTTGTTCAATCCAGTCGCCACCTGAACTGTAAGTTGATCCGTGATGCCCCATCACCATCACCTCCGATTCAACTCCCATTCCGTTTTCCACTATCTTGTTTTCCACATCCGATGACGCGTCTCCTGAAATCATAACCGATACACCATTGATTTTGATTCGGGTGACTAGGGATTCTTCATTCGTATCCTGAGTCATTGTTTCTGGGTCAGGATGAAGTACTTCAATGTAAAATCCACCTAACTCTTTGACATCCCCGGCTCGGGGTTCTGTATATTCAGCATCAGAGTCCAAAATGGCATCCAACACACGCTCATACGTCTGGGTGGTGGTATCTACGCCATTCATCCATACCTCTTCAACGTCGTAGTATTGAAGAATCAGTTCTCCGTATCCAATATGATCGGCATCGTTATGCGTAAATATCAGTAAGTTAATTTGTCCACCGGTTCCGATGTGTTGATCGAGGTATTGGAGAATTCTTTTTTCCCCATCATCGTAGCGTCCTGTATCCACCAGAATATTTGTTCCATCTTCTGATTGCAATAGCGTGGCGGAACCTTGACCCACATCCAAAAAGCGGACAGCCGCTTCCTGTGGCCCGGTTTTCTTCAAACTAAATGGTCTCTCCCCACGCTTGGCAACAGACAACAGTTGCTCACGCCAATTGGAGAAGGTTTCTGAAAAATTTGTACCTTCTCCCCCTTTGCCAAATGACAGCCCGATCAAGAAAGCAAGCAACACGGAAACCAGTCGCAAAATCCATTTATTCCGCGTTTCTCGTTGTTTTTTTGTTAACTTCCTTCTTCTTGCCATAAAGTTGTCTTCCTCATTGTCTCGCGGGATTTTCCGCTGTTCTTAATTTAGATAAGGTAAAAATAACGTTGCGATGGAAAAATAGATAAATACACTCGTCAAATCACTCAACGTGGTGATAAACGGACCACTGGCAACTGCGGGATCAAACCCCATTTTTTCAATAACCAGCGGAATAAAACTTCCAGCCATATTCGCCATAATGACCGCAAAAAACAGCGCCACCGCTACAATAAATCCTAAAATGAAATTTTGCTGCCAAAGACCGACGATGAAAAATACAACGATTCCTGCGATTGTGCCTGTGACCACCCCTGTGGCCAACTCATTCAATACCATTTTGCCCAAGGACCTATTGCCTTGATCGCGTTCACCCAACCGACGGATTGCGACCGCCAGTGATTGAGTGCCCGCGTTCCCCGCCGTCCCTGTAATTAATGAAATAAAAACTGCCAACACAGCGGCCTGACTCACTAACACTTCAAAATAACTGATTAAAGTAGATGTGCCTATTCCAAGGAAAAGCAACGTAATCAGCCATGGTAGTCTGCTGGCCGCTGCTTGAATCGGATTGGTTGTCCGTTCTTCCACGTCAACCGCCGCCAACCCCGAGTAGTCACTGGCTGCTTCGTCTTCAATGACGTCGATGATATCATCAACCGTAATGATTCCTGAAAGCCTGCCTGCTTCGTCAATGACCGGAAGCGCCAAGAAATCGTAGTCGCTGATGAGTTGCGCCACGTCTTCCTGGTCGTCAAATACACTGACTGAGATGACATTGGTGTTCATCACATTGCTGATGAGTTCTTCGTCTTCTTGCGTCACGATGTCACGGAGCGAGACGACTCCCATCAGGTGGTTTTGCTCATCCACCACATACAAGTAGTAGATGGTTTCTGCACCAAGGGCTGTATGCTTTAAACTGGCCAACGTTTCGCCGATAGTCATCCGCGCATTCAAGGCAATGTACTCCTTGGTCATGATGGATCCCGCTGTTTCTTTTTCATACTGAAGCATTTTCCTCAGATTCGAAGCAGATTCAGGTTCCATATGACTTAACAGTTGCTGGATGTGATCTTTGTCCAAATTCCCTAACAACGCCACTGCATTGTCGGCGTACATTCTTTCCAACAAATCCGCCGCATATTGCGGATTCATTTCGAGAAAGAAATCTTCCACATCTTCTTGGTCTTCTTCCAGGCTGTCAAACATATCAGCAGCTTCTTGTGGCGAAAGGAACTGATAGACAACTTGCCTTTCTTCTTCTTCCAATTCCACAAAAAGGGATGCTTGGTCCCGGGTATGCAACGAAAGGAAGTAATCGCGAAACCTCTGCAGTTCTCCTCGTTCAAGGAACGTTTTGACTCGATTCAAGTTGTATTCAAGGTTGAATTCTTGCATGTTCATGTTTGTTGACCTCTCTCTCAATCATCTCGTAATTACTTGTTGCGCTCTTAAAAGCTGCTGTATGTCAGATGGAAGTGGGGAACGCACCTGTAACGGCTTATCATAAAAAGGATGCATAAACGATACAGAGGCACAATGCAGCGCCTGTCTTTCAAAACGCATCGCCTCTGGAGGATCTCCATACAAATCGTCTCCCACCAATGGGTAGCCGAGATGGGAAAAGTGAACCCTGATTTGATGGGTACGACCGGTGTGAAGTTGAATCTCCATCAACGTTGCATCCGGAAAACGTTCCTTTACCCAATATTCCGTTAAAGCCGTTTTGCCTCCTGGAGCCACTTTTCTTAAGATAATGGACTCTTCTGACCGGGCGATCGGCATATCCAGCAACCCGTGGGCTTCTCCCGTCCAGACTCCTTCCAACAAAGCCGCATACATTTTCTGTATTTGTTTTGCACGCAACTGAACGTCCAGCAGAGAGTGGGCCATCGAATGTTTTGCAAACAGCATCACACCGGAAGTATCGCGGTCTAAACGTGTTACCACGTGTACCCCCTGGTGTTCGTATCCCATTCTCTGAATGTACCCTTTTACGCGGTTGGCCATCGTGCCTTCTTTGTGCGCAGGAGAAGGCACGGAGATGACACCCACCGGTTTATCGATCAACAATACATGAGGATCTTCATAGAGCACGTCAATAGGAGTGTGGTCCGGTGTCAAGTAGTCATTGCCCTCTTCAGGGGGCAGGGTCACACATACACGGTCACCGCTTTTAACACGTGCCCGTACCGTTACTTCTGTTTGATTTACTTCCAACATGCCGCCTTGAAACTTTATCTTCGCAAGCAGCTTTTTGGAAAATCCTTTTTCTTTCAAAAGAGATTTGAGTTCCAATTCCCTCTCACTCTCATGTATCCATTCAATCTTCATTCTTATTCTTCGCTCCTATAAACGCATCCTCGACTCTATTCCAAAAGTGCGTATGCTTGTACCGGGCAAAATGAATCCGTTCTTTCGCGATCCTGAACCGGATATCTTCCACATTTTCCTCATTGGAGGTCAGTTGATCGAGAGACATAATGAAGCTGTCGGTTTCTTTTGGTTTGAGACGGATCCATTCATCCGGGGCAATCACCAAAGGAGAACTCAGTGTCCGAAAAATGCGGTTGTTCAGTGATGCAATTTCAGTCAACTGTAAAGCTTCCAGACGCGGATGCAACACCGCTCCGCCCAGGGACTTGTTATACCCTGTTGATCCGGTAGGAGTGGATACACACATCCCGTCTCCACGAAACCGCTCGAAGTATTCATCTCGAATATATACGTCACACACAAGTGTCCCGTCTACTCGTTTGATAGCTGATTCATTTAAAGCCAAGTAACGCAAACTTTCCTTTTCATCTGTGTAATTCACTTCCACATCCAACAATGGGTAGCTGATGCTCTCTCCGTTATCATTTACCAAACTGTCAACCAGTTCTTCCAAATTGTATTCGCGCCAATCGGTATAAAAACCTAGGTGGCCGGTATGAATCCCAACGAAGCGTACGGACTCCAACATGTGGGCATAACGGTGAAAGGCCGAAAGAAGTGTGCCATCCCCACCGATGGATACTACTACGTCCGGGCGCTTGTTGTCCAAAATCAAATTGTTTTCCAAACACAACATCCGCAATTTGGGAATCAATTTCAAAGATTGTTCAGTTTGGTTGTTAACGACCCCAATTCTCATTATTCTCTGCCTCCCAAAAGGATCTCTTAGAACGCCCCTTTTTCTGCTCTTGTCTTTTATCATAAGAAAAAATTCTCTGCGCTTCTTTGATTTCCTCTCGGATTTTAGACATCTCTTCATCTAATTGAAAAGCGGACTCCGCCGTTTTTTGCAGTCTTTGGCGAATCTCTTCAGGGTATTCCCCTTGGTATTTATAATTCAATGAATGTTCAATCGTTGCCCAAAAGTTCATGGACAGTGTACGGATTTGAATTTCCACTAATATTTTCTTTTCTTCATGTGTCAACTGGACAGGATACTGGCAAACCAAATGGTAAGACCGATATCCGCTGGGCTTTTTGTTCGTAATGTAGTCTTTCTCAACTACGATTTCCAAATCATTGCGTTTCCGGAGCAACTCAACCACTTGATAAATGTCTTCTACAAACTGACACATGATACGCAGCCCGGCAATGTCTTCCATATCAGACTCCAACCGCTCCAACGGAATTTCACGCAGTTCCGCCTTATTAAGAATGCTGTCAACTGGCTTCACTCTACCTGTGACAAATTCTATGGGAACATGTTCGTTTTCCTGTTGGTATTGTTTCCGAATTCCTCGAAGTTTCACTTTCAGTTCATCTACGGCTTGGGAGTATGGCGCTAAAAAAAGATCCCATTCTTGTCTCATTTTTTATCTACCTCTTTACTATTCGGCCTCTTTTTTTTACTCTTATGGAGGAGCAGTTGGCGAATCTCTTGATTGCATACAAAACTATCTTAACACATTCTGTGCGAAATCAGTATTCCTTATGTATAATGCTTGGAATATTCGTTGAAACACACAATACTTTTATGGAGGAAACATCGATGAGCAAAGAAGTAGAAATCGAATTTAAAAACCTTTTGACTGAACAGGAGTATACCCGTTTAATGTCCCACTTTCAAGCTTCCGAAAACCAATGTTGGGTGCAAGAAAATCATTATTATGACACGTCGGATATGCAATTAAAAGAGCGGCATTCTGCGTTAAGAATCCGTGTTCTGCCGCAAACCGCTGAAATGACCTTGAAAACTCCCTATGGGTCCCATCTGTTGGAATCTACCGAGCCATTGTCCAAAGAAGCTGCACTTAACATGATTCAAAAACAGAAATTCATTCCGCTTGGTGATGTAGCGGTCAAACTTGCAGAACTTGCTATCAAGGAAGAGACGTTGATGCCCATCACCACACTGACGACCCTCCGCTTCGAAAAACAACTTGCAGATGGCTTGCTTGTTTTGGACAAAAGTACGTATAATGAAGAAGTTGACTTTGAATTGGAGTTGGAAGTGACCGATTCAACCACCGGAAAACGGTTCTTTGATTCTTTGCTCACTCAATTTTCCATACCAAAAAGACCTACCCCAAATAAAATTCGTCGTGCGTTTAATTCACGAAAATAAAGCGTTTCTAAACATTTGTCTAATGAGTGAGGAGAGCAATTTTTAACCATTTGTGGCAAAAATGTTACATTTGTTCAAAAAATATTCTTTTTCTGAGTTGCCTCAATACAAATCTAAACATTTATTTGATAAGCTAACAAAGTAAAGAAATTTAGGACTCACTATCAACACTCAACAAAAATAAAAGATACTTAGGTGAATGTTTTAATGAAAACTCAAAAAATGCTTATTGAAATTTATCTGTTTGTCAATCCTCTCGGGCGTACTTGCTACCAGTCTGAGAAAACAATTGCAGAATTCGCAAAAGAACGGAATGAAAAAGTCCGTGTCCGTTTTGTCCCTTTCTTGAACTTCCAAACGATTTCTAAACAACTGGAAGAAGAAAACATCAAAGGCGCAGGTCTAGAATTGCGGAACCAAATGTACACTGATTCTTATCGAGCTTGTTTGGGATTTGCAGCAGCTTCTATGCAAGGAAAGAAAATGGGAAGAACCTTCCTTTTAGCTCTCCAGGAAGCTGTCATCGGCCAAAAACAACCAGTTACGTTGAACTTGTTTGAAAAGATCGCTGAAGACATCGGACTTGATATGGAAATGTTCCAAGAAGACTTGGACAGTGAATGGTCAAAATCAGCTTTCCTGTCCGATCAAAAATTGGCGCGCGAGATGAACATCCAAGACACCCCTTCTTGTGTGATTTACTTGAACTCCGACAAAGAATCAGGATACATGATTGATTCTGTCGTCAACAAACAGTTGCTCCACGGACTGTGTGAAGCAGAACAGACTGCTTCAGAAGAAGCAAGAGAAGCCAAGAAAAAATACCATTTCCAATTTGTTTAACCTATAGACAAAAAGAGAGCCGTTTCCGGCTCTCTTTTTTGCTCTAAACTACATTTCTTGAATCAAGCTTTCCAATTCATCCAGTCTGGATTCAAACACCTTCATCGCTCTTTCCAGATATTCTTTCTGTGTCATGTCCACACCAGCTTTTTTCATCACTTCAATTGGGAAATCACTGTTTCCTGACTTCAAATATGTGAGGTAACGGTCCAATGCCCCCTCTTCTTCATTCACAATCTCATCCGCCAATGCTGTAGCTGCACAAAATCCAGTCGCATATTGATAGACATAATAGTTGTAGTAGAAATGCGGGATTCGTGCCCACTCCAACGCAATTTCTGGATCGCGTTCCACAGAAGACCCGTAGTATTTCGCATTCAACTCTGCGTAACTGGTGCTTAAGAAGTCTGCAGTGAGCGGAGTTCCTTTTGCTGCTTCTTCGTGCATAAAGTGCTCGAATTCAGCAAATTGTGTTTGACGGAATACCGTTCCTTTAAACCCATCCAAATAATGGTTCAACACGTACGCACGGTCTTTTGGATCTGTTGTATGTTTCAATAAATAGTCCGTCAAAATATTTTCATTTGTTGTGGATGCAATTTCTGCCAAGAAGATGGAATAATCTCCATAGACATACGGTTGATTGGTGCGGGTAAAATAACTGTGGACACTATGCCCCAGTTCATGGACCAACGTATACAGATGGTTCAATGAACCGTGCCAGTTCAGAAGGATGTACGGATTCGTATCATAGGCACCCGAGGAATATGCCCCACTTCTCTTTCCTGTGTTTTCGACCACATCAATCCACCGGTCACTGAAAGCTGATTCCAAAACTTCTTTGTATTCTGTTCCAAGCGGCGCCAAGCCTTTCAATGTTTCTTCTTTCGCTTCTTCATAAGAGTATTTTAAGCTGGCTTCTCCGGTAAGCGGATTATACAAGTCGTACATATGCAGTTGGTCCACATTCAAGAGTTTCTTGCGCAGAGCCATGTAACGATGGAATGAAGGCAGGTGTTCATTCACTACTTGAATCAATGTTTCGTGCACGGATTCCGGAATGTGGTTTGCTGCCAATGCTTGAGCGCGCGCAGACGTGTAGTTATGTACCTTCGCACTATAGTTGTGGTAACGTACATTTCCTTGCAGTGTGCTGGCAAACGTGTTTTTCAAATCACCGTATACTTTATATAAATTTTTAAAGGCAGACTCTCGCACTTCCCTGTTGGTGCTCTCCATCAATTGCCCGTATACACCGTGAGAAAGCTGCACGTCTTCTCCATTCTCATCTTTCACCACCGGGAATTGGATATCCGCATTATTCAACACACTAAACGTCCGGCTGGAAGCGGAGAAAATATCGCTCGCTCCTGCAAGCAAAGCTTCCATTTCAGCGGAAAGAACGTGCTCTCTGTTTGCGGTCAATCGCTCAATGTAGTGCGCGTATTGTTTTAATTCTTCATTTTCTGAGAAATAGCCGGACAGTTGTGCCGGTTCCAAAGAAAGAACTTCCGGTTCAAACCAAGAAATGGCCTCAGCCGCTTTGGTCGCCAACATTTGCGCCCGGTCATACATAGCCTGATAAGTAGAGTTGGATGTATCTTGGTCGTTTTTCAAGTGGGCATAGACATACACATTTTCCAACCGTCGGGAAGTTTCTAAAATGGATTCCAACGCCTCCTTAAATGCACCGGCGTCTTCATTTAAACGGCCTTCATATTGTTTAACCGTTTCAATATCTTTTTCCACTTCTTGATACGCTGATTCAAACGCTTCATCAGATGGAAAGATGACCGTCAAATCCCATGTTAATTCTTCAGGGATTTCATCTCTTTTTGGTAATTGTTTTGCAGTTGCCATTATAGAACCTCCTCATATTTTCATCACCTTCTCATGATAGCATAATCCATATTTAAAAAGAAAGAGAGAGTATGGTTTGCAGTAGTTTTATGACAACTCAAGGAGCTTCATTCTCTTTTCCTCTTCGCTCCGGCATCGATGCGGATAAGATAAAACCACCCATTCTGTTGAAGAGACGGCTGCCAACAACCCCCTTTGACACAACAATTGGACATATTCCTGGATTGGTGTGTGGAAAGTTTTTTCGTTTATCATAGGACTAAGACAAAACTTTAATCGGCCTGCTTGTTGCAGTTCCTTGATTGTTTGTTCAACTTCTTCTTGATGAACCACTGATCCGACTTCCTTGTTTTGCCACCACCTCAGCAGAGCGTATTTCCATCTAAACGATAATGATTCTATCATCCACTCCGTTTTAACCGGCAGATATGTTTCAACCGGGAGTGAAATCAAATTGTCGCCTTCTTCGTAAATTTCGTGAAGAAAGCGGACAACTTCTTTGTCTCTATAGTTCCTTTTTTGATACAAATTCTCTTGCATCAAAAGGAGATTTGTCGGGCGCGGTTCTCTTCTTTTCGCTTTTATCTGGTAAAATACCTGTGCTTGCTCATGCAACGGTTCTGTTAAAGACAATGCCCTCTTTCGATAACAAGTTCGAGTGCTTTTTGGGTGGAAGGAAAAGTCATACGCGATACTAAGTTCTTTTTTTCTGACATCCAATTGAAAAAACAAAATATTTTGTGCATGTGCCTCAGTAAGAAACAGTTTTTGAAACGGAGATAAGCGTTTGTTCAAGAAAAAGTTTTTTCCGAGAATCCATAAGACAAAGTATCCTTTTTCCTCATAACCTTCCGTACGCTCCAACATTCTTTCCATCGACAGTCGGCTGCATTGAAATTCAACGGCTAAAGGAGTCCCGTCCTGCATCCAGCACAATAAATCAGGACGTTGTTTAAGTTCAGGTATATACGCCTCCATCTGGACCGAAATTCCCGAAATAGTCAACCAGTCATACAGCAGTTGTTTTCCTTCCAGGTGTTCTTCCGTCTCTCCTTCTGAAAAAACACGGCAGTCACTCTGTTTGTAGTGCGAAAAGTGAGGTACTCGAATGGTTCCTTTCTTCAAATAGACAGGAGCCCCGCACCCGGGACAGACGTATTTTCCTTTATTGATATCTATTGATGATGCACTCACATAATTATTGCTTTGATCTAATGCCATCAACATGCATCTCACCTCCATAAGTAAGATACGCGTTTTCCCTTTATTATTATTTTTTACGTCCGCTAAAACCATATTGGCTCTTTAAAAACATTTTGCATCGCCGGGGGGTGTGGTATACTGCGTTCTGGTTGTGTACATATAGGGATTTTATGAAATGTGAAAAGCCATTTTTGTTTTAACCGCTGTCAATATTATGTACCTAACAAGTTGTGATTGAGAAAAAAGTCAGGAGTGTCACGATGTTTATTATTGAAATTTTGAAAGTTGTTTTCTTAGGAATTGTGGAAGGAATTACCGAATGGCTGCCCATCAGCAGTACAGGACATATGATTTTAGTAGAAGAGTTCATCACTCTAAATGTCAGTAGGGACTTCTGGGATTTGTTCCTTGTTGTTATCCAACTGGGCGCCATCATGGCTGTAGTCGTCCTTTATTTCCATAAACTCAATCCTTTTTCGCCCTCAAAAACAGAGTCCGAAAAAAAAGAAACATGGAACATTTGGTTCCGCGTAGTTGTCGGAGTCATTCCCGCAGGCGTGTTGGGACTGTTGTTGAACGACTGGATGGAAGCTCATCTGATGAACTACTTTGTCGTTGCTGTCGCATTGGTCGTATACGGTATATTGTTTATCGTGATTGAAAACCGCAATAAAGGCAAAAAACCAGAAACTGAAACGATGTCAGAACTCACTTACAAAAAAGCTTTCCAAATCGGGTTGTTCCAATGTCTTTCTTTGGTTCCGGGTACTTCTCGTTCCGGATCAACCATTTTAGGCGGTATTCTATTGGGTACGGATCGCATCGTCGCCACAGATTTCTCCTTTTTCATGAGTATTCCTGTTATGTTTGGGGCAAGTTTTTTGAAAATAGTGAAATTTGGCTTTCATTTCACCGGAGAAGAAATCATCTTGTTAGCGGTCGGGATGATTGTTGCCTTCCTTGTCTCTATTGTAGCGATTAAGTTCTTATTGAAATACTTACAGCGAAACGACTTCAAAGCATTCGGATGGTACCGCATTGCCTTGGGAGCAATTGTGCTTCTTTACTTCATGGCATTTAAGTAAGCAATTTTATAATCCACAACCCAAAAAAAGAATCCAAAAAACCACCAAAACCAGCAATAAACCGGTTTTGGTGGTTTTTTTATTCCATAGATGCAAAATGATGTCGAATGACTTCCAATGCGTTAGAATCAATCAGCTTGTTTCCATATTCTTCTAAAATGTCTGCCGAAACATCACTTTTTTCCCCGAATTCTAAAGCGATCGCTCGTTCTTCCTCAATCGTTCTTGCAATCATCTCATCTTCCAACTGCGTAATCATGAGATAATACTGTTTATTGAAGCGATAAAGATGAGAAACTTCGCTTTCCCAATAATCTGATTGAGCCAACGAGATGATGTCTTCAAACGATTCAAAGCTGAGAACAAGTTCATTGACTGACGAATCGCTGTCTTCATCCATTTCATCATTCAGTTGTTCTGAAAATTCTTCCATATCAGTTGCCGAAAGGTCCATCTGCGAATTGACTGCATCCAGAAAATCTTCTCTGAATGTGGCCCCTTTACTGATGAATAACTCTAAGCCATTTTTGTTTGGCATGACTTGGAAGGTGACTGCATCAGTTTCTTGAAATTCTTCGTCTACGTCTACTTCTTCTAAAATACTGTAAAAGAAATTCTCAATTTGCTTTTGGTTGCCGAGTAAATCCAGAAAGGTGATGCCTCTTTTTTCCAGATCACTGTTATCAATCACCACTCGAATGGTGTCTTCGTTAATATGCTCCATTTCCACGGTCATGCACCTCATTTCTGCCACTGTATGTGGAGCTTCTTACCTTACATATACACTCATTTTATAGGATTGGCCAGAAAAGTAAAGGCAAAGATTCCCGCTGGTGAGTTATTGTTAGAAACTGAAAAAGCAACCACCACATAAAAGAGACATGCAGTGATTGCTTTTTTGTTTCAATTCATTTCTTATGACAAGCTGAAGCCAGCGATCGCTTGAGCTTTTTGCAATTCCAATGCACGTACTTCACGCGGAAGGAATCGACGGATTTCATCCGCATTGTATCCTACTTGAATGCGTTTTTCGTCAATCATGATAGGTCGACGCAAAATGCCCGGTTGTTCTTGGATCAACTCGTACAATTCTTTTAAGGACAACTCTTCCAAGTCCACATTTAATTCTTGGAATGCTTTGGATCGGGTGGAGATGATTTCTTCTGTCCCGTCCTCCGTCATTCTCATAATGGCTTTGATTTCATTAATTGTCAAAGGTTGGGAAAAAATGTTTCTTTCCATATAAGGAATTTCATATTCCTCTAACCATGCTTTCGCTTTGCGGCAGGAAGTGCAGCTAGGTGAAGTAAACAACGTTACCATATGTATTGCTCTCCTTTCCGTATCTGTGAATGATGGGTAGACGAAAGTCTTACTTTTTCGCCGTTTCAATTGCTTACAAATGTCATTATATAGTAAATCAAAAAGAATTTCTACCCCTTTTGTCAAAAAGATGTCAAAATTTGTTTTATTTTCGTTAAAAATTCGTATGATTTTTTATAAGAAAACAAAAAAAGCCTTCGTACCAACGGTTTAGACGTTCCGTGCAATTCTTATCAGTTTATACTTATTACAATCTGCATCATTGTTTATGTCACAAATTCTTTCCTCACCTTCTGGTTCTGCCCAATTATGGATACTCAGTTTTATTTTTTTGGTTCTTCTATTATAATAAGGATGGTCTTAATTACAGAGAGGTGCTTGAACTTATGAAAACAATTTTTTCTGGTATTCAACCTAGTGGCACACCCACTATTGGAAACTACATCGGAGCAATGAAGCATTTCGTTGAATTGCAAAGTCAATACGACAGTTACTTTTGTATCGTAGACGAACATGCAATCACTGTTCCTCAAGAACGGTTAAAATTGCGTCAACAGACACGCAGTTTGGCCGCTTTGTATTTGGCGGTCGGCCTGGATCCGTCCAAAGCCACTATTTTTATCCAATCAGAAGTTTCTGCTCATGCGGAAGCAGCTTGGATTGTTCAATGCAACAGTTCAATCGGAGAACTTGAGCGTATGACACAATTTAAAGATAAATCCGCAAAACAAGGGAAAAGTCAAGTTTCTGCTGGTTTGTTGACATATCCTCCTTTAATGGTGGCAGACATCATCTTATATCAAACCGATGTTGTGCCAGTTGGAGAAGATCAAAAGCAACATCTGGAGCTAACACGTGATTTTGCGCAGCGGTTCAACTCCCGCTACGGAAATGGAAATCAGCTACTTACTATACCAGAAGTTTATATTCCCAAAGAAGGCGGACGCATCATGAGCCTTCAGGAACCGACTAAAAAGATGAGCAAATCAGACAGTAGCAAGAAAGCTTTCATCTCCATGTTGGATGAGCCGAATGTTATTCGTAAAAAAATCCGCAGTGCTGTCACAGATTCCAGCGGCATCATCGAATATGATGAAACTGAAAAACCGGCAATCTCCAACTTATTGACGATTTTCTCTGCTTTTTCAGGAGAATCTGTCGATGCATTGGTGGAACGGTACCGGGCCACCGGTTACGCGGTGTTCAAGAATGATTTGGCTGAAGCAATCATCCAAGTGCTTGAACCAATTCAAAAACGTCACGATGAATTGATGAACTCCTCAGAGTTGGACGACATTTTGGATGAAGGAGCCGAAAAAGCGAGAAGAAGTGCGAATAAAACATTGAAAAAAATGCAAAACGCTGTTGGGCTTGGAAGAAAAAGACGATAAGAAAAACATACTAAGATTAGTAGGTAGAAACCTCGACGGGGGTTTCTGCCTACTATTTTTTCTTTTATAGAAGTATAGTAAGGGTGAAAGGAAGCTCGAACAAGCTCTCGAGGACCACGAGTCCGAAACAAAAACAGAGCTCCTTCACTGTCATTTCTCAATCAGGTTTAAGTATGTGGGACCATGAGTCCGGGTAAAGGAAATGGGATACGAAATGAAGCAGTGAGGGTCTTTCAATGTGAAGAAGAAAGAGAGGAACCCAAATGACCTATGTACTGGCATTAGATGTTTCTATGGGAAAGAGCTACGCCGTATTATACCA
>NZ_AUCD01000030.1 GCF_000429585.1 Atopococcus tabaci DSM 17538 | reverse complement strand
TTGATGTAATCAACTTCACCTTGAGGAAGTTGAATAGGTTTACGTCCACATTTTTGTTTGTTTTCTTTGTATTCTAGATAAATATCGATCGCTGTTTTACCCGTTTTCAACTTCCTGATTACTCTGTAGACTGCTTCATGACCTCGCTTAAGCTTTTTAGCAATCTCGCGACCACTGAGATTAATGGCAAAGTATTCTTCTATGAATATGAGTTCTGTTTTGGTAAGATGGGTGTACGACATGTATGGTGCACTCTCCTTAGCTTTGGTAGGTTAATTTGAGTGTATCATAACATGTCTTTTTTCTGTCTCGCTTAATTATACAATCCACGTTTTAAACAAGCGTTGATACATGCAGGGCAGACACTTCGCTTTCCGCGGGCGAACCGCGAGCCTACTCGAACGGCACTGTGTTTCGTTCTGTGGGGTCTCACTTGGTCCGCTGTTCCCGCAGGAGTCTACGTGTCGTGCACCTGCTTATTTAGAGAAGCTATTTTAAAGAGTGCCACGAAAAATCAACGGCCTAAGTCACATAAATGTAAAGAATAATTGCGTTTTTTTTACCAGCTTCAATAACGGGTACAGTAGAAGCTTCCAAATAATGGGTTCTTCCTCTTCTAATGTTGGTAAAGAAATTTTCTTCGGTCGATGGGTTACTGATAGAAAGCCATAAGAACACATTGGTGCTGACCAACATTAAATATTGTAGAACCAAAAAAAGATAAAATGAAAAAGCAAAAAGGGAACAGTATTACCTGTTCCCTTTTTGCTTTTTTTGGTCGCTTTGCATTCTTTTTAGTTGAGCTGTGAAACACAGAAAGCTGTGTCTATCTTATCCTGTCCGCACAACCGCTTCGCTGGGTCGCTTCGCATCCTCGTATAATATAGTTAATTAATAAATATACGTAGAAGAAGTATTTTTCTATACTTTCGTGTCTTCACTCGAAAGCAAGATTAATTCATTGGCTATCTTAAGAGCTTTTGACCAATGGTGTAAGAAAAAACGATACCTTCAATAACTTGTAAAGTGGTGGTACAATAGACAGACACGAGAAAATTGTCTAACTGTTTAATGAAAAAAGAAAGGTTTGAATGCAATTCATGAAACCAGTAATTGGAATAGCCGCGAACATGTTCCTCTCTTCCACCGATCTGCATGGCCTGCCCATCACCTACACGCCGCACGGGTTTGTCCGTGGGTTGGAACAAGCAGGCGCACTGCCGGTGGTCATCCCCACCTCTGTGACCGAGAACGCAGCGGATTATTTGAAAGAACTTGATGCATTGGTGCTTGCCGGCGGTCAGGATGTGAATCCCGTACTTTACGGCGAAGAACCGCATGCAAAATTAGGGGCGATTTCCCCGAACCGGGATGCCTTTGAATTGGCCCTGATTGAAGAGGTTTGGAAAACGAAAAAGCCGTTGTTGGCGGTCTGCCGCGGGTTGCAGCTGATGAACGTGGCATTCGGCGGCACCTTGTACCAAGACTTGTCGCAGCAGCCGGATTTCCACCTCCAGCATGTCCAACAGTCCATGCAAAACATCGGTGTCCACTCCATCTCTTTGGAACCTGATTCTTGGACCAGCAACCTTTTCGGCACTTCCACCATGGTCAATTCGTTCCACCATCAAGCGGTAAAAACTTTGGCGGATCCGTTTCGAGCAGTTGCCTGGAGCAAAGACGGAGTGATTGAAGCAGTTGAAACAAAAGAAGATGGACGCTTCGCCGTCGGGATCCAGTGGCACCCTGAATGGATGGCGGAAAGCAACGAACAGATGCAAGGGTTATTTGATGCCTTCGTAAAAGAAGTCAAAAAGAATAAGTGAATTTTACCAAAGGGTTTCGAGTGAAACCCTTTTTATTCTGTCCAAAAAAGCGGTATACTGACCAAGTAACTATTTTTTGGAGGGATGTACATGGGTTTGACAGATACAGTGACATTGCATAACGGGGTTCAGATGCCCCAATTTGGTTTGGGTGTATGGCAGGTGGACGACGGCGATGAGGTGATCCATTCCGTCAAGTGGGCGCTTGAAGCAGGCTACCGCATGGTGGATACCGCCGCTGCTTACGGCAACGAAAAAGGAGTCGGGCAGGCAATCAAAGAGTCCGGTGTCAGCCGTGACGACATCTTTGTGACCACCAAAGTAGCCAACTCCAACCAAGGCTATGAAGAAACATTGGCAGCCTTTGAAGACAGCATAAAAAAATTGGGCTTGGAAACATTGGACTTGTACCTCATCCACTGGCCTGTGGCAGAAAGTTTTGTCGATACATGGAAAGCCATGGAAAAACTCTACAAAGACGGGCGCATCCGCGCGATCGGCGTCTGCAACTTCCACCAGCACCATTTTGAAAAATTGATGGAAACCGCGGAAATCAAGCCGATGGTCAACCAGATTGAACTGCATCCGTATTTGAACCAAGAACCGCTGCGCCAATTCTGCAAAGAACAAGACATCGTCGTTGAAGCTTATTCGCCTCTGGGAAGCGGGAACTTGCTGCAGAACGAAGACTTGAAAGCGATCGGTGAAAAATACGGCAAGTCTCCGGCTCAAGTGATGCTGCGCTGGGATATCCAACACGGCATCGTCACGATTCCAAAATCTGTCCACAAAGAACGCATCCAAGAAAATGCGGATATCTTTGATTTTGAATTGTCCCAAGAAGACATGGACGAAATCGACCGCTTGAACCAGGACCACCGCTTCGGTTGGAACCCGGAACGATTTGATAAATAAAACAGCGGGACTGTCTCAAGCAATTGAGGCGGTCCCTTTTTCTATTTAAGGTCTTTTGATGGCGGCTCGTGTGACAATTTAATCTGAGTCACCATTCCTTTGCGTTTCAATGACGACTCATCTGAAACTTTTTCCTGAGTCGCCATTGCATTGCTTTTGAGTGTCGATTCATTCGAGAATTTCTCTCGAGTTGACATCCAACTTCCTCGCAAAGAAAAAAGCAGCCGCTTCAACGGCTGCTTTTTCGTTCGTTATTCAGTTACCGGAACGACTGCGCCGCCCCATGTTTTCAAGATGAAGTCTTGTGTTTCTTGGGATCTCAATTCCTCAATCAAACGTTGAATGGCTTCGTTTTCTGCATCTTCCGAGCGAACAGCAACGATGTTTCCGTATGGAGAGCTGGTGCTTTCCAATGCAATCGCATCTTCAGACGGGTTCAAGTCGTTATCCACGGCAAAGTTGGAGTTGATGAACACGACGTCGCCTTCGTCTTGGTTCAACAACGTCGCCATCAACGCCGGGTCAAACTCGTACTCAAACTGCAAATTGCGCGGGTTTTCCGCCACATCGTCAAAAGAAGCAGTGGTCAAGTCCACGCCTTCTTCCACTGTGATCAAACCGGCATCCTGCAAGATGGCCAACACACGTCCGTGGTCCGGTGTGCTGTTGCTGACAAGGACGGTGGCACCTTCAGGCAGGTCTTCCAAGCTTTCGTGGCGCTGGGAATAAGCACCCAACGGCTCGATGTGGATGGCACCGGCATTGACGAAATCATAGTTGTTTTCTGCTACGGCTTCTTCAAAGAACGGAATGTGTTGGAAATAGTTGGCGTCCAAGTCGCCTTCATCCAAAGCGACGTTTGGAATCACGTAATCGTTGTACGTCTCAATTTCCAATGTGATGCCTTCTTCTTCCAATTTCGGCGCCACAAATTCCAAGATTTCAGCGTGCGGCACGTTGGAAGCACCAATACGAATCGTCTGTTCACCGGACTCTCCACCGTTTGCGGAAGTGTCCGCAGTTTCCTCGCCGCCGTTTCCGCAAGCTCCCAACACTAACGCGACACCTGTTGCAACCAATCCTGTGATCCACTTTTTGTTTCTCATCATTCTTCCCCCTCTTATTGATTGTGCTTTTTTATATTACTCCGTTACCGGGATGACCGCTCCGCCCCAAGTTTCTAAAATGAACTCTTGGGTTTCTGGAGTTTGTAATTCTTCCACCAAACGTTGGATGGCTTCATTTTCTGCATCTTCTGAGCGAGCCGCAACAATGTTGGCGTAGGGTGAAGTCGGGTCTTCCAATGCAATCGCGTCTTCCACCGGATTCAATCCGTTGTCCACGGCGAAGTTGGAGTTGATGAAGACAGCATCCCCTTCTCCTTGTTCGTACATGGTCGGCATCAATGCCGGATCGTAATCATACTCAAATTGCAGATTGCGCGGGTTTTCCACAATGTCATCGAAAGACGCCTGTGTTTTTTCCACGCCTTCTTCCAACGTCACCAACCCAGCTGCTTCAAGGATGGTCACCACTCGTGCGTGGTCCGTAATGCTGTTGGGCACCAAAACTCTGGCTCCTTCCGGCAATTCGTCCAAGCTGGCATAGTCCTGTGAATAAGCGCCCAACGGTTCGATGTGGATGGATCCCATGTTCACAAAGTCATAGCCGTTTTCTTCCATCTCTGACTCAAAATACGGAATGGTCTGGAAGTAGTTGGCGTCAATGTCGCCTTCGTCCAACGCGACGTTTGGAATCACGTAGTCGTTGTACGTTTCAATTTCCAACGTGATGCCGTCTTCTTCCAATTTCGGCGCGACCAACTCCAAAATTTCAGCGTGCGGCACGTTGGAGGCGCCGACGCGGAGAACCTGTTCGTCCGATCCGCTTCCGGCTGTTTCGCCTCCGTTTCCGCAGGCTCCCAATACCAATGCCACTCCTGCAGCGGCGATTCCTGTAATCCATTTTTTGTTACGCATACGATTTCTCCCCCTGAATGACGTTCTTCTACTTAACGTTTGTCGATGGCGCGGACCACTCTGTCTCCGACTGCCTGGATGACAAACACGATAATCAAAATCAAGATAGTGGCAACCAACGTGACGGCCGGCCGGCTGCGTTGGAACCCTTCCAAATAGGCCAAGTTCCCCAATCCGCCTGCCCCGATTACACCCGCCATGGCTGTATAGCCGACCAGTGAGATGCTGGTCACGGTGATGCCGGCCACGATGGACGGCAGACTCTCTGGAATCAATACTTTGTAGATAATCTGCCATTTGCTGGCACCCATCGCTTCTGCTGCTTCAATGACTCCTTTGTCGATTTCCCGGAAGCCTGTTTCCACCAAGCGGCCGTAAAACGGAGCTGCCGAAAGGATAAGGGCCGGCAGTCCAGCTGTCGGACCGGTAATGGATCCGACGATTTCTTTTGTGAATGGAATCAATAACACAATCAAAATAATGAATGGAATCGAACGGAACACGTTGACGAAAAACGCAACCAACCGGTACAATCCGCGGGCAAACGGCGTATCTTTGTCATTTGTCTCAAACAGCAAGAGTCCCAATAAAATTCCTAAAAAGAAGACGGCCATGACCGAACCGACCGTCATATACAATGTTTCAAGCGTCGCTTCCCACATGTTTTCCCAGTTGATGTCGGAAAATTCGGCATATTGAGAAAAGATGCTTTCACCTAGTTTAATTGTCGGCCACATGTTCGATCACCTCCGTCTCCACCTGCATACGGTTGAATTCTGCAATGGCCTGTTGTAGTGCGATTTCTTCTCCCAAAAGTTGAACGTACAAAGAACCGATCGGTGTTTCCTGAGTTGCTTGGATGCTTCCCTGGATGATGTTGACATCCACCTCAAATTTCCGGCTGATGGTGGAAATGATCGGTGCCTGTGCGCCGGTTCCATGGAACGTCAAGTGCACGATTCTGCCGTTCGGGTACTGCTCAATGAGCTGTGCCAAAATTTCATCCGTGTCTTCGCTGTCCGGGTCGGTATCTTGGCGGATGAACCGTTTGGTAATTTCTTTCTGTGGGTTCTTGAAGACGTCCAATACGTTGCCTTCTTCCACCACTTTCCCGCCTTCCATCACGGCCACACGGTGACAAATTTTCCGAATGACGTGCATTTCATGAGTGATGATGACAATGGTCAGATTCAAACGCTTGTTGATGTCGACCAGCAAATCCAATACGTCGTCTGTGGTCTGCGGGTCCAATGCGCTGGTCGCTTCATCACAAAGCAGGACTTTCGGGTCATTCGCCAAAGCGCGGGCGATGCCGACACGCTGTTTTTGCCCGCCGGACAATTGCGCCGGATACGCGTCTTCGCGCCCTTCCAATCCGACCAATTGAATCAATTCGCTGGCTTTTTCTTCCTGCTCGTTTTTCGGGACGCCTGCAATTTCAAGCGGGAACTGGATGTTTTCTTTTACCGTCCGGCTCCACAACAAGTTAAAGTGCTGGAAGATCATTCCAATTTTTTGCCGTTCTTTTCGGAGGTCGCCGCCTTTCAGCGCGCTCAAGTTGTTTCCGTCAATGATGACTTCCCCGGAACTTGGTTTTTCCAATCCATTTAATGTGCGTACGAGTGTACTTTTTCCGGCACCGGAATAACCGATGATGCCGTAAATTTCGCCTTCTTTGATCGACAGGGAGACGTCGTCCACCGCTGTGATCTGTTCTTTTCCATCACTGAATATTTTCGTGACGTTTTTAAGATCAATCATCGATCCATATCCTCTCTCATCTGTTTCTAGTAAATAAAAAAAACTTCCGCCCTCGGAATGCTGACATTCCTAAAGGACGAAAGTTTCGCTTCCGTGTTACCACCTTTATTCGCTGTTTTATCGCTAAAACAACCTCTGACGGTACTTGGACTACTCCGCATACCGAGGCACGTTATCGGGTGCTGCCGGGTGTGGCTTGCGCTTAGGCGTTCACCACTCCTGCTCAAAGACCATCTTCCGTTCCTTCCCCATTGCCTCTTTTCACCAGCCGAGGCTCTCTATGAATGGTTTCAAAACGTACTCTTCTTTTCATCGCATCAATGTATCTAATTTGTTTATGTTAAATGAATTCGCATTTCATTGACGTCATTTTAACAAACGGCCACCCATGTGTCAACAGGGAATCCCAGTTTGCCGCTTAGTCTTCGTCTGTTGAAATGGGGTCCATTTCTTCTGGCAAGTTGGAAAACTCTTCTTCGGATACATCGGTCAATTCCATGATCCAGTTGTCGTCTTTATCCGGGCTGTTCAACAGTTCCGGTTGGTCTTCCACTTCTTTGTGTACGCGGACCACTTTACCGGAAACAGGCGCAGTCAATTCTGTGACTGCTTTGGCGCCTTCGACACCGATGACTGTTTCATCGGCTTTCAATGCTTCCATCACATCGGGAAGTTCGGCAAACATAACTTCCCCGATATCATCCTGTCCTTTTTCAGACAACCCGAAACGGTATGTGTCGCCTGTCTTCTCAATCCAAAGTCCATTTTTGCTGTATCTGATCATTGTTTCTTCTGCCATGTCATCGTCTCCCTACTCATTTTTCCATACTTTTTCGTATTCGTTCTCCTTGAATCCGATGGTCACCTTGTCTCCTCGGACAGCAAGCGGGCGTTTGAGCAACATCCCATCTTCCGCCAACACACCGGCTGCTTCTTCCATCCCCATCGCAGGAACCTTGTCTTTCAAATTCAATTCCCGATAACGGTTGCCACTCGTGTTGAAAAACTGGCGGATTGGTTTGTCCGAATCTTCCATCGCCTGCACCAGACTCTCTTTTGACGGTGGAGTCTCTTTCAAGTTGATGAATCGGTACGCAATGTTCTGTTCATCCAACCAACGTCTTGCTTTTTTGCATGTGGTACACGTTGGATGACAATAAAAGTCCATTATCATACTGCCTCCTGTTTTACGCTGCCTCTCAAGTATACACTCCAGTAAATATTGGAGCAAGTCCGGGAAAAAGCAAAAAAGCCGCCGGTCCTCTCAGTTGAAAGAGGAACAGCCACTTTTTAATGGACGGTTTAATAAGATACTCGTTTGTCTGTGGAAAACATGTAGCTCTTGTAGTGGTACCGCATGGACATCACCAGACCGACGGCCATCATGTTTCCGAGCAGTGCCGATCCACCTTGGGAAATGAACGGGAGTGGAATCCCCGTCAGCGGCAGCAGCCCGATGTTCATGCCGATGTTTTCCAGAACGTGGAACAAGATCATCATGATAACCCCGGTTGCAATGTATGTGTAAAACTCATTTTTGGTTTCGAATACAACGCTGACAATTTGGTAAATCAAAATGAAATACACAAAAATCAAGAAGGCGCCGCCGAGGAATCCGAAGTTTTCGGCAATGACCGAGAAAATCATGTCGGATTCTCTAACTGGAACGTACACTTCCGACACTCCGAACCCTTTTCCGAATATCTGCCCCGACCCAATCGCTTTAATCGCTTGAATCAACTGGTACGAAGCGTTCGTTGTATCGTGATACGGATCCAGCCAGGAATCAATCCGGGCGAACTGATACGGTTTGAAGCCGAGGTTCAAGAGGAAGTCCCGGTTGAACACCACCAGCAGAATCAACGAGGTGCCGATGAACGCGGCGCCGAGGAATATCGGCAGCAAAATCTGCCAACGAACGCCGGACACCAAGATGACTCCGGCCATGATGGACATGTACACCAACACGGTTCCCAAGTCATTCTGCAACTGTACCAAGACAAGCGGGATGGCGGAATATCCTGAAATTTTTCCTAAAAGAAGCCAGTCGCTTGAATTGGTGTGTTGAGGGTACTCGCTGTTATGAAGAGTCACCACCCGTGCCAGCTGGAGGATGAACGCAATCTTCACTACCTCCGAGGGCTGGAAGGTCAATCCTGCAATCTTAAACCAACTTCGGGCCCCAGTTCGGATGGCGGTCGGCCGGTCATAGAAGATAAGCACCAACACCAGCAGCAGCATACCAAACCAATAGGCGTAAGGCGTCATCTTCCACAACTGTTCTGAATCAAATTGCATGATGACTATAATGGACACTGCACCCACGATGTACCATACAATCTGCATGATGGTGGGCCTGATCCCGCTGTTTCCGATCAAATATGTGGCGGAAAAAATCGTCGCTACACTGATCAAAAACAACAACATTACCGACAGGATGATGCCGTAATCGATCCTGCTTTTATTTTCTTTGTCTGCCATGAATCGTACTGCTCCTTTTGTGTTTCGTTATAAAATGAATGCCGCATTCTTTCAGCCTTCTCTACATATAAAAAACACTCTTCCTTCTACCGGAAGAATGAGTGAAAAGTCAGTTGTTTCAATGCTCTATGGAACTTCATCGATTTCATTCTACTCTCTGAATTATTATATACAAAAAGCACGCGTAACGGAACACAATAAAAAAATCTTCACCAAATATTCACTTGAAAGGGATAAATTGCTTCTCTTCCCGTTTATTTATGGATACAAAAAATCCGGCCTCGTGTGCAAAGCCGGATTTTTCGTATTAGTTGTTGTTCTCTTTTTTGTCGATTCGTTCTTGCACTTCTTCGCCTTTCAAGCGGTTGACTTTTGTCAACTGTCTCCGCAACAGACGTGTGTCTTCTTTTGGGTATTCCGTGGTGCCTTCTTGTTCAAGCTGCTTTTGTTTTTCCAGTTCAGTCGTGTACTCTTCCACCGACTGACCATTTTTCCATTCGTAGTAAATGGCATTCACCAAACCGCCGAGCAAGACGAGCGTCGCCGCTAGATAAAGGAACAACATAAGGACAATAAACGCCCCGAATGTCGCACTCCCTGCTGCTTCTCCGCCTGCCAATGAGACGTAAAGCGAAAAGCCCTGCGACAACACAATCCAGCCGACTGTGGCGAAAATCGCCCCAGGAACCGCGTATTTAATCGATAATGCGTGGTTCGGCACAAATTGGTAAATCAATGTGAAAAACAACAGGAACACAACCAGGAGAATCAGCCACCTGAACGACAAGATTTGTTGGACCAACGGGATTTGGATGCCCAATGTGTTTTCGACAAACATTAGGATCTGTTCTCCGAAAACGAAGGCAAAGATGACCGCCCCAATCGCTCCCAAAATCAACATCATGACCGCTACCGAAAGTACCCGGGCGAGGAGAAAATTATTTTCCAACTCTACTCCATACACATCATTGAGTACGTTCCGCAAACTGTTGATCACCTTACTTGCAGACCAGATAGACGTCAGCACCCCGATGGAAATGGCGCCCCCGCTCCCGCCTTGCAAGTATCCTTCCAGAACCGGCTGCAGAACATTGAACACGTCCCCGGGCAGTGCTGTCTGCAGATACTGCATGATTTCCCCTTCATTGATCGGTAGAAGAGGGATGATGTTCGCGATAACCAATAATACCGGGAATAATGAGAGAAGAGCGAAGTATGCCATCTCTGCTGCATTTTGTGTGACTTCTGCTCGAGACCAGTTTGACTGAGCAATTCGGATAAATCGGGCCAGTTTATCTTGGAATGACGCTTCCTTTGATTGACTTCCCAACCCCTTCACGTCCTTTCCTTATTTTGAATTTACTATATCATAACGGCTCCTTTGACCCATAATGATAGGTTCTATCGATTGTTGAAACAAAAAAACTGCCTCTTAAGAGACAGCTTTCGTGTAGTTTCGTTAGGTGATGACAACGTTCCGCCATTTTCCGGAGCGGAAACGGAACCCGATCACGAGCCAGCGTATCAACTGGTCAAAGACAATCGCGATCCATGCACCCATCAAGCCCATTCCGTACATATTAATCAACACATAGGCAGTGACGATGCGCACCACTAAAATTCCTGCAAATGTGGAAAAGAGCGGGAACAATGTATCGCCGGCTCCTCTCAAAGTTCCAACAGTGGTCAGCTGATGAGCTTGGAACGGCTGAACCAGAGAGACGATGCGCAAAGCCATCGCCCCGCTTTGAACGATGTTTGGATCGTTGGAGTACAATCCAACGATAGACTCAGCTCCGACAAAGAACACCAACCCCAATCCCATACCAAAGTTTGAAGCAATTTTTCCAGTCATGGTGGCGTAATCGGTGGCCATCCCTTTTTGGCGCCGCCCTAATGTGCGTCCCACCAATGAAGAAGAGGCGATTCCAAATGCTTGTCCCAACGTGAATGACAAACTCAATATGTTCATTCCGATTTGGTGGGCCGCAAAAACGACGGTACCCAAACTGGAAACAATTTGAACAAATATGATGGCGCCTGCGCGCAACACCAGTTGTTCCCCAGCTGATGGCAGTCCAATTTGCAGAATGTCGCGCATTGTTTTTTTATTGAAGACGAATTTTTCTTTCCAGTCCAGTGTCAGTTCGCTTTTTCCAGAAGTGAGGTACCGGATCATCTGTACACTCGCGACAAAATTCGCAAATGCTGTGGAAACAGCAGCTCCCGCGACAAGCAATCTCGGCAGTCCGAACAATCCATAAATCAGCACGGCATTCCCGAAAACATTCAACAAGTTCACACGCAGATTGATTTTCATCGGTGTCTTGGTGTTCCCGATTCCCCGCAACGCTCCGGAAATTCCCATGTTGAATGACTGGAACAAGTAACTGATACAGATGATACGGAAATAAATCGCTCCGATGGCAACAGTCTCAGGTTCGCCACCCATAAAAGCCAAAATTGCTTCCGCATTGAACAAACCAAACAGCGATAAAATCATGGAAAACAGTGTGCTGAACAACACAACATGCTTCAAGACATTTTGCATCCGGTGTTTTTCACCGGCTCCATAATAACGGGCGATAATAGCGGTTCCTCCGACGTTGAACGCCTGGACCACTCCAATTCCTAAAAATAGAGGCTGGTTCGTCAATCCTACTGAGGAAACAGCTGCCGCCGCATATGCATGTTCGGGAATATTCCCCAACATCATCATATCAATCATCCCGAAGAGAGCACTCAACACCAATTCGAGCAGGACCGGCCATGCCACCGCCATGATTTCTTTTCTCATGGTCAGCCTGGCTGTCCGCTCACGGCTGTTCACAGCCGTTTTACGATTCTGCACTGTACGTTCGTCTCCTTTTTATTCGTTTGTGTATTTAATAACAACTGTACCAATAAAGAGATGAAAAAACAATGGCAGGACGGTCAGTTGTCCTGCCATTTCACTGAATTGTTGATCAAAGATCGTGTAAGTTATACTCCATCAAAATGTACTGAATACCTTCATCAATATCGCGCACTTTATGCGGCTGGTTGGACCGGAATACCGCTTCAGCCATGTCACCTTGTTTTTGGGAAACCGTGCCGATGACTTTCTTATTCACTACAACTTGGTATTCCTGTGATTCTTTCGTGGAACCCTTTGTTTCTTCCACTTCCACTTTGATGTCGTTCTGTTTTTTTCTTCTGCCCATCTTCTATCCCTCTCCATTCCTATTTCAAAGAAAGTTTCCCAAAAACAAGCAGTGTTGTCAACACATACCGAATGTAAAACGCTTCTATTTTTTTGCCAATGCCCTTCTTTTTGAGCTATACTGATACATGACGACACTAACATTTTTAATCATAAGGAGTATTTCTAATGAAATTAACACGTTACTATTACAAGAAACATCCGAACGAACCGAAACTTGGTATTCGGTTGGAAGAAGGACTCCTTGATGTCGGGCAGGCTGCGGCCAGACGTTCTCTTCCTGCGCCAAAGTCAATGGATGAAATTCTAGTCCATCCCGACAGTCAACTAAAGCTGTTAGAAAACCTTTTGATTGAAGTACAAAACAATCCTGATCCATCCGAGTATGTCACAGATGACGACATTCATTACCTGCCAATGAACGCTAATCCCGAAAAAATCATTTGTGTGGGCATGAATTACACGCAACATGCGGCGGAAGTTGTCGGAGAAATCCCGACCGTTCCTGTCTTCTTCAACAAATACAACAATGCTCTTTCAGCCCATCTGCAAGATCTGCCGTTGCCGACTTCCTCTGAGCAAATGGATTACGAAGCAGAGCTGGTCGTGGTTATAGGAAAAGAAGGTGAAAACATTCCGTACAACCGGGCGTATGATTATGTTTTCGGCTATACGTGCGGCAACGACTTGACTGCACGCGATTTGCAGTTCAAAACTTCTCAATGGATGATTGGCAAAACGTTGAACTATTCCGCTCCGACCGGTCCGGTGGTGGTGACCAAAGATGAAGTCCCCGATCCGATGAATCTGCGGATTCAACTGAAATTAAACGGCGAGACCCGCCAAGACGGCAATACAAATGAAATGTTGTTCACTGTTCCATACTTGATCAGTTACATCTCTCAGTACCTTCCTTTAAAACCGGGCGATTTGATTTTCACCAGCACACCTAAGGGTGTCATCGCCGGTGCAAAAGACAAAGACAAGCGCTGGTTGTTGCCGAACGATGAAATTGAAATTACGATCGAAGGCATTGGCACGTTGAAAAATCGAATGGTCTGACAGGAGGCGGAGCGGCATGCGTCTGTTCATAGCCATCGACTTGGATGAGTCGGTGAAGAAACAGTTACTTGATGTTCAACAACAACTCAAATCCTCAGTCTCGAAAGGACGCTTCAGCCGAGTCGATCATTTCCATCTCACTCTGCGATTCATTGGAGAAACACCGGAAGAAACCCTTCCTCTGATTCACAATGCATTGTCAGAAGCGGTTCAAGAGATAAGCCCTTTCCGATTGACCCTCGCTGGGATCGGACAGTTCCAAAAAAGAAAGCGGCTTGTTTTATGGGTGGGCGTAGAGGACAACCCACTGTTGATGGAGCTTCAAACACGCATAGACGCTCAGTTGGAGAAATGGATAGACTTGCCTCTAGAAACACGGCCGTACACACCGCATATCACGTTGGGACGTAACGTTCGTTTGGATGAGGAGTGGGAGGCCTTCCAACAACGAGTCTCCGTGCCCCATATGAATGTGGAGGCCACTAAAGTGACGTTGTTCCAAAGCACCCAGATAGACGGCCGCCTGCGCTACCTCCCGTTGGTAGAAGTACAATTGAGAACTTGATTCTACAAAACGAATGATTGAATCAGAAAGAGAGCGTGACAAAATGCGTTTAGACCCGAACCTTCTAACGCATACCATATCCGTAAGCCGCTAAAGCGGCAACGGCTATGGCAACTGGAGCGAATAAGCGGATGAGGGGCGAAGTCCCTCGAGCATTATTCTAAAGGAGGCACTGTGGGCAGATGCCCAAGTGTATCATGACTGTACATTGCTAAAGCAACTACAGTCATGACAAAGTGGACGTCGGGTCTGCATTTTGGAGCGCATTTTCGCTATACTATTCGGAAACGCAAAAGAGGTCGGGACTATTGTCCCAACCTCTTCTTTATTTTTTTATCTGATTGGTTCTTGAGTGGCATTGGCCATTTCTGCTTCTTCTACCAGCTTGGCAGGGGATGTTGCCGGCATTCTTTTCGTTTTCTCAAAGGCATAGCGGATGCCCAGCGCATGTTTAGCTATTTTGACGGTATGGTCACTGATTCGTTCCAAGTTGGAGACGATGTCCACAAATAGAATCCCGTCTGACGGCAGGCCGATTCCCGCATTCATACGGTGAATGTATTTGTTGCGGATGTTGTCTTCCAACTCATTGACTTCTTTTTCCCGTTTCAGGACTTTCCCGGCCAACGAGTGGCTGTCTTCCTTGAAGGACAGGACGGCATCTTGGACGTTTTGTTCCACCATTTGGAACAAAGCGATCAAATCTTCATCATTGAAGGCATTTTCCAATTCTGCATCCATTTTATTGTTTTTAGATTGTTTTTTGCTGATGCGGACCGCTTCTTTGGAATTTTTCAAGATTGTCTCACAGTGATCCCCAATCCGTTCCAAATATTTGGTGACATCCAGCAGAACGGTATGTTCACGCGTATTTTGAAGCGGCAGTTCTTCGTTTGACAGCAGCATCAAGTATTCTGTCAAACTCATATCAATCTTGTTGACCACTTCTTCCAACTGCATCGTGTCTTCATGATTTTTTTCATTTCCTGTTTGATAGTATGAAAACATGGAACGAAACTCTTTCAGCACGATTTCACCCATTTGGTCCACTTCCATCTTTGTCTGGTTCAACGCCATCGCGGGAGAAGCATGGACAAGCGAGTAATCAAGGTGAGTGGTGTAATCGATCAACGATTCCTCACCCGGAACCAATTTTTCCACGAGTGCAGCAATCTGGTTGATAAACCACATTTGCACCAATACATTGGTGATGTTGAACATCCCGTGTGCAAAGGCGAGCTGCATTTCCGGGTTCAATCCTAGGGCAGAAGACAAAACGACCAACAACTCTGTGAACGGACGTAGCAACAGAACCACCACGACGGTTCCGACTAAGTTGAAGATGACATGCGAAGCGGCTGTCCGTCTGGCAGCCACACTCGCACCGATTGCTGCGATGATCGCTGTAATCGTCGTCCCGATATTGTTTCCGAAAAGAATCGGCAAGGCGGCTTCCAAAGCAATGGACCCTTGCGCGTACAATTCTTGTAAGATACCAATCGTGGCACTGGAGCTTTGAACGAGCAGTGTGAAGGCTGTTCCCACGCCCACTCCCATAATCGGGTTGTCCGACAGATTCACCATCCATTCACGGAAGACTTGCAAGTCTCTCAACGGCGACATTCCATCGCCCATCAATTCCAAACCGAAGAACAGGGCTCCAAAACCGAAAATGACTTGACCGATACTGTTGATCTTCAAGCCTTTGAAGAAAAACAGGAGAAACGCCCCGATGGCCATGATTGGCAAGGCATAAGCCCCTACGTCAAACCCAATGATAAATGCCGTGATGGTTGTCCCAATGTTGGCTCCCATCACCACCCCGATTGCCTGCTTCAACGTCATGAATCCGGCACTGACCAAACCTACTGTCAATACGGTTGTTCCGGAACTGCTCTGAATAAGTACTGTGACCACAATTCCCGCAAGTATCGCACGAAAAGGTGTCGAGGTGAATTTATTCAAAATGTCTCGAAGATTGTCTCCTGCAGAACGTTGCAGTCCGTCGCCCATATACTTCAATCCGAACAAAAATATTCCCAGTCCTCCAAGAACGTGCGCTAAGTCCGTCCTTTACAGAGGCTAACCCTCATGCATTTACTCTTTTACGTCTTCCAGAAAGGTCACTGTTTGGTTCTCCAATGAAGCGATTCGGCAGATGGAATAGACCTCCAACCCGCGTTCTTCCAATTTTTGGCGGCCACTTTGGAAAGATTTCTCGATACAAATGCCTACACCGACCACTTTGGCTCCTGCCTGCTCCACCAAATCAACCAAACCTAGTGCCGCTTCCCCGTTTGCCAGGAAATCATCCACAATCAATACTTTATCGTCCTTAGACAGGTATTGTTTGGAAATCATCACTTCGCTGGTCACGTTTTTCGTGTAGCTGTGCACCAATGTAGAGTATTTCTCCTGGTTGGACAGTGTGGATGGTTCGGATTTTTTCGCAAACAACATCGGCACTTCCAAATGCGCCGCCATCATGATTGCCGGAGCGATTCCGGATGCTTCGATGGTCAACACTTTTGTGATGCCTTTGTCTTTATAATGGGCATACAGTTCTTCTTCAATTTCTTTCATCACCATCGGATCGATTTGATGGTTCAAAAACGAATCCACTTTCAGCACATTGCCTTCAAATACTTGCCCGTCTTTAAGTATGCGTTTTTTCAAGTAATTCATGGTTTCTCTCCCTTTATCGGATAACTTCTTACAGTATACGAACTTTTCATACGTAAATCAACAGAATGTTCGGAAACTTTTCGTTGTTTTTATCCGATAAAAAACGGCGCTCTGCTTAAGGGTACATCTGCAAGATTTGATAAACAATCAGTCCACAAGAAATCAGAAAAATAAGGGATTCCGACCACTCCCCTGTGGAATAATAAATTTTCTTGAACCCGAATTGAATGCGTTTGTTGTACAAAGGCTGCAGCCAGGCTACACCGGTTTTAGAAAACGAATCTTCGACCATATGTAACAAGTAGCCGACCAAAAACCATTCGCTCCAGATGGACGGCATACCAAGTGCTGCAAGCACGAACTGGGAAACAAACAAGAAAAATGCCGCTCCGGCAATGGAGTGTGCGAGCCCTCTGTGTCCGAATACCAGACGGATGCCATCGCTCACGCCTCGAGTCCGCTTCCCGATGTAGGAACCCGGATGATCGATATCCGGAAAAACCGATCCGATTCCGACCGCAATAACGTTGCCCACTGTCAAAGAATTGGTGGACAGCAGCATCGGCAGCGCAGCCGCATACGTCACTGCCACGTGTGTTTTATACAGCATCTTGCGTTCCTCCTCTCATCTTATTTGGTGGCAGACCATTAACGATGGTCCTGCCTGTTCTCTTTTTGTGTTCCTTGGTATGATAAATCTAAAGTCAATAACGACTAGAAAAAAGGGATGAGTATGTCTGAATTTATTGAGATCAAAGGCCTCTATAACACAGCCAAAGTATTCAACCCAAACGTCGATCCTTCCTCTTACGAACAAGTCCTGCACATGATGAACCGGGAAGAATTTAAAGACAGCAAAGTCCGCTTCATGCCGGACATCCATTACGGAAAAGGCGCAACCGTCGGCACCACCATGACCGTGACCGATAAAGTGGTACCCAACTTTATCGGTGTCGACATCGGATGCGGGGTGTCAGTCACACAAGTGGACATCCCCTTCCACCAGGCCCCAAAAAAAGAGTTCTTGAAACAATTTGACGACGCCATCCGTAAAGTCGTCCCTTTACTTCCCGCCATACGGATTACCAGTCGTCTCCATATGTGAATTTGGATGACTTTTTGGTGAGTGATCAAATTGACGAAGAGACGTTTTACACGTCCATCGGAACATTGGGCGGCGGCAACCACTTTATCAGTTTGGAAGCTTCTGAAGAAGGCAATGTCTACCTGTTGATTCATTCGGGCAGCCGAAACGTCGGACACACCGTGGCCACCACTTACCAAACGATAGCCGACAACGAAGCCCCCGGTGCCAATGCCGGCGAAGGGTTTGTCATCGGAAAGTCTTTTGAACATTACCTTCACGATCTGCATCTTTCGCAGAAATACGCCCGTCAGAATCACTAGGCCATGCGCGACAATATTTTGAAGCGCATAGGTCTGAGTGCCCTGGATTCATTTGACACGGTGCACAATTACATTGAAGTGGACACCATGATTGCCCGCAAAGGCGCGGTATCCGCCAAAAAAGGCGCCCGTCTGGTAATTCCTTTCAACTCCCGTGACGGATCGGTGATTGCGGTAGGCAAAGGCAACGAAGACTGGAACTTTTCCGCCCCGCACGGCGCCGGCAGAACCATGTCGCGCACGCAGGCTAAAAAACAAATCACGTTGGAGAGCTACCAAAAAATGATGACCGGCATCTATTCCTCTTCCGTTTCCAAGTCGACTTTGGACGAAGCGCCCCTTGCTTATAAAAAGCAGGCAGAGATTTTGGCCTTGTCCGCCCCGACCATGGAAGTGGTGGAACGACTCAAACCGATTTATAATTTAATGGGATGAATAGTTACTCACTTTTTCATATGCGACGAAGAATAGAGAAACCATTGTTATAACAGTCTTTTTTGCTTTTGTGTCAAAAGGTCACAACTGATTCATTATACAGAATATCGCATACCAAAACAAGTGTTCGCATAAAGAATATAGCTCTATATCTCCTACCAACTTAAATACGTCCATAATAAGTCGTTTTAAAAAAACGTTAGGTATTTGCGGGTATGCGTGGTACACTGTGATTAACATATTGTAAGAGACCACGAAGAACTGTGTGAAAGCATTCCGGATCGGCCCTTAAGCAACTATGTAAATACATGTGCCACAGGCACGAAAAGGATGTTTTAAAATGGAACAAGGTACAGTGAAATGGTTTAACGCAGACAAAGGTTTTGGATTCATCGAACGCGATGGAGCAGACGACGTATTCGTCCACTTCTCCGCAATCCAAACAGACGGTTTCAAAACATTGGATGAAGGCCAAGAAGTAACGTTTGACGTTGAAGAAGGCAACCGCGGACTTCAAGCAGCAAACGTTGTTAAAGCGTAATTCATAAAATACAAACAAAAGACCGCGAATACGATTCGCGGTCTTTTTTGCGTTTAAAAATTTTCCGGATGCTACTGATTGCGTGGAGTGCGCCCTTCTTGTCCCCTTCACTCCACGAAAACAGCTGTCCTACCTGCCAACCCTCGTCAAATTTAAAAAAGAAAAAAGGCGAGCCGACTTAAAATGTCGGCTCACCTTTTTATTAAACTTAAAGTTACCGGCTAGAAAATTACTTAGCTACTTTAGACTCAAGTCCTTCAGCTTTCAAGAATTCGCTGAATGGTACCAATTCTTCTGCTTCGTATTTCTCTTTGTACGCTTGGATTTCTTCTTCGCTGTACAATGCAGGGTCTAATTTCAATGTTTCCACTGGAATTGGACGATCTTTAGTGATTTTAGCATCGATAACGACTGTTTTGCCTTCTTTGTTAGCTTTAACAGCCTCAGCCATTACGCGATCCATGTCTTCAATACGGCTTACTGTGAAACCAACTGCGCCTTGAGCTTCCCCAATTTTCGCGTAGTCTACATCAGTAAATTCTGTACCGAATGTGTTTGTGTTTGTGTCTTCGTATTTGTTTTTGATGAACCCGTACTCAGTGTTTGTGAATACTACGTTGATAACTGGCAAGTCGTAAACGACGTTAGTCACGATATCTTGGTAGTTCATAGAGAACGCACCGTCACCCATCAAGTTGAATACTTGACGCTCAGGGTGAACTTTCTTAGCAGCAATACCACCAGGAAGTGCAATACCCATAGAAGCAAACAATGGAGAAGTTCTCCACATGTTCTTAGGAGTCATGTGCAAGTGACGGATGGAAGTTTGAGTGGAGTTCCCAACATCGATGGAGTAAATCGCATCTTCGTCCGCATATTTGTTGATCGCATTGTATACTTGGTAAAGTTGCAATGCGCCACTTTCTTTTGTTTCCAATTTAGTCATGTAGTCGCGCCAGTTTCGAATGTTCTTCAAGTTCGCGTTCCACCAAGCGGACTCTTCAACTGGTGCTACTTTGTCAAGCAACTTGTGGATTGCTTCGCCTGCATCTCCAAGGATCGCAACGTCTGCATTGTGGCGTTTACCAAGCATTGCTGGGTTGTTGTCGATTTGGATGAAGTTTTCAATGTTTGAGAAAGTACCTTCAACTTCAGCAAACGGGAAGTTCGAACCAACGAAAAGAACAGTATCTGCTTCTTTAACAGTTTCGTTAGCTGGTTTCCAACCTACACGGTAAGTTGAACCTGTAAATCCTTCAAAGTCGTATTCGAATGTTTCAAAGTTTTTACCTGTAGTGATGATTGGTGCTTTGATTTTGCGGGACAATTCTTGAACAGCTGGACCGTGTCCCATTGTTCCGATACCTGCATAAATTACAGGACGTTTAGAGTTGTTCAACACTTCAACTGCAGCGTCGATGTCTTTTTCATCGATTGCAGGAGAAACGTAATCACGGTAGCTGTGACCGGAAGAGTAGAATGCATCTGCATCGATTTCTTTGTAACCGAAGTCACCAGGAACTTCCAATACGGCTACTCCACGTTTAGCAATTGCAGTACGGATGGCATCGTCGATCAATTTTGGCAATTGTTCAGCGTAAGCCACACGACGGTTATAAACCGCGATGCTAGCGTACATTGGGTTTTGGTTCAATTCTTGGAATGCATCCATGTTCAATTCTTTTTGAGGACGAGAACCTAGAATAGCCAAAACAGGTGTGTTGTCCATCGCTGCGTCATAAAGACCGTTGATTAAGTGAGAAGCACCAGGACCGCCTGATCCCACACATACACCTAGTTTTCCACCAAATTTCCATTGCATGACAGCTGCTTTTGCCCCAACTTCTTCATGCTTTACTTGAAGGAAATTAATGTTTGTGTCTTCTTGTTCACCTAGAGCTTCCATCAAAGGTGCTAGAGTTCCGGAAGGGATTCCATAAATGGTATCTACTCCCCAACCTTCTAATACTTTTAATGAAGCTGTACTAACTTTAATTTTTCCCTGTGTCATTTTGAAATTCCTCCAAAAAATAATATCATAAATAGAAACACTTATAATACTGTACCACTTATAATTTTTTTTGCAAGGTTTAATTGATAAATAAGGTCTAATAATTAAGCAAGAATTCATTAATAAACCTGATTTATCGCTCCTTGAACACCCTGTACCATTCCTTTAAAAAATCTGTTACTCTTTTTAAAAGGCGGCTGTTTGTGATAAAATTACTTGCATCATGAAGAAAACGGTGATAATCAATGAAAATAGCAATTGTCGGTTTCGGTGTCAGCGGAGCGGCTCTTCTAATGTCCTTAAATATTGCAGGGAAATTAGATGGTGATACACAAGTGGATATTTTCGATCCAAACAATGAGCCCGCGTCAGGTTTGGCTTACGGAAAAGATGCCAATCATCTTTTCGTCAATGCCTTCCCGACTGCCATGTCGTTGAATCCAGAAAACAAATATGAATTCTCAAATTGGCTGGAATCTCATTATCCTGAATATGATTCTAGAGCAGATCTAGTGCCCCGTACAGTATTTGGAGAATATGCACACGAGCGCCTAACCTTTTTATTAGAAAAAGAAAATATTTCGCATTATAAAAAAGAAATTGCAGATGCGGTTGTTCTAAAAGAAGCTGCCTCTACTTCTTACCTATTGGAAGATTTAAACGGGGAACAATACGGGGCTTATGACTATCTCTTTCTGGCGGTAGGCAATCCGCCTTATAACGATTTCTATGATTTAAATGGTCTTGAGAATTATATACATAATCCTTATCCGGTGGTTGAAAAATTAAACGGAATAGAACAGGATACAAAAGTAGCGATTATCGGATCCAGCCTAACTGCGTTTGATTTGGTCAATTACCTCAGTCACGAAAAAGACTTACAGCATCCAATCGGCATTTTTACGGTTGTCCCTTCCTTCAATTCCCTTCGCGTGCCGCCTTATCAAGGGGCTGCACTGACCTATTCTTTGGATAGAAACTGGCTTGAAAAAGAAGCGCTTGAACATAAAGGCGTGGTGCCTCTCGACCGGATCATCGATACCATCCAACAAGACTTGAAGGCAAATGCAATCGATCTTGCGGCTATCCGTAAAAAATATGACCCTGCCGATTTAGAAGGTACTTACCATGCGTATTTCAATCAAGAACACCCGGAGCTTTCAAAGCTACAGGCCTATATTGCCCGTTTGTCCGAACATTTAGGGGACCTCTACATGTCTTTGTCAAAAGAAGACCAAAGGCGGTACCATTTGGATTACGCACCCCTCTTCAACCACTATTTAGTGCGCTTGGCACCGGATGCAGTGGCGAATATGTATCAGTTATGGAATCAAGAACAGCTTTTTGTTGTTCCCGATTTGATTGACGTAAACAAGAATAATACCTTTGCTTTGAAGAGTAATAGCGGCGGGACATATGAAGCGGATGTCGTCATCAATGCATCCGGTTTTGCTTTCAATACGGACCGCATCGGCGATAATAATCCACTACTGAAGAACCTTTTAGATAAAGGGTTTCTGCTTGATAAAGACAAAAGAGGCATATTGGTGACGTGGCCGGAATGCCAAGTGATCAGCCAGCGGTACGGCCAACTTGATACGTGCTTTTTTATCGGCCCTTGGATCTCGAACACCCATTATGGAAACAACAACGTCAAGGCACTTGTGGAAAAAGCGCATGAAATTGTTCAGAAATATATGGACAGTTGATTATTCCAAAAATACAGAAAATGAAAAACGGTATGCCGCTCACAAGCGAATGGCATACCGTTACTTTTTAACTGTTTATAGAAATCTTGGTTATATAACGAAAAAAGCTCCACTCAGGAATAAGAAGTTCCCTAGTGAAGCTTTCTTGTTGCTATGGAGACGAGGGGGCTCAATTGCCCCCTTTGTATCAACATTACAGGTTATATAATAATGCTTTTGAAAACAGTTTCCCATTACCAGTATAATACATAAAATTTCGAGTTATTTTTAATCTCTTTTTCGATATCCTCTTTATCCAATCCTAATTCTATCATAATTAAATATTTCATTACCATTTCTAATATTTTATTCCCTATGAATAATTCTCGATTATGTAAAATTAATTCACTCTTTTTAGGTTTTACATCAGCATGGGTAATGAAATTCCTGGTATCTTTTATCGCTTTAACTAAATCTTGCTGATTCTTGATTTCCTTATTATTAATCTTCTGAATTACTTGTTCATTCATCAGAGTGTTTGGTATTTCTTTAAATAACATTTCCAACCTTTTTATAAAATAAATGCTCTGAGGATACTGGATTTTGTGGTACCTTTCAAGGTTTCGAGCATTATTGTTTATGGCAATATAGAAATACAGAAGATTGCAATGAATAAGTACATAGTCTGGCAATAAAAAAAGGCCTTGTTAGCCTCCCAATAATCCTCTAAAGTTTAAGTTACGACGCTTAACTTGGAGGTAGAAAAGGATGCTAACAATGACCGACATTAATACTATCAAAAATCTGCGAAATAATCACGATAAATCGATCAATGAAATTGCCGATACGCTAGATATCAATTGGCGGACAGCTAAAAAGTATGCAGATAAT
>NZ_AUCD01000029.1 GCF_000429585.1 Atopococcus tabaci DSM 17538 | reverse complement strand
TGCTTATTTTGTGGTGATTTAAGTATAACGAATCTTCATGTCTTTTTGTATTTTCAGAAATTACTGTGTGTTGCAATTCATTTTACAACACACCACCAAAATTTATCTGAATAAGCGGCCTCAATGTGCTTGACAAACCAATATGAGTGGAGTAGGATAAATACAATTCTTAGAATAAGAAAGAGGGGTTCTCATGACACACACAGACACCATTCAATTGAATAGCTGGCAAAGCCACTAGACTGCTGTATCATGAGACGTCTCATAGATGCAGCCTTCACAATGAAGTATGCGTCTATGTTGGCTTATTTGACTTTACATAATCAATGCCGCATAGATCGATGATTTTTCGATAGGTCTATGCGGCATCGCTGGCTTTAAACAGCTGCCGCTTTCGGCAGCTGTTTTTTTATACAAAAAATCATTCATAAAAACTGGAGGGCTTGAGATGGAAGAGCAGAGAGTAAAACGATGGCGCCCCTTACTGAACGGCTTCAATCAGTGATAAAAAATAAAACGAATAACGTTCAGGAGGAAGACACATGAAAAAAATGATGGGATTCATTACTCTTTTGAGTGCGTTTTTAATTTATGCTTTCATTGACGGATACAAGACGGAATCAGTGGAAGGGGAGAACAAGTTGCCGTATGTCGGGATTTTACAGCTGGTGAGTCACCCGGCCCTCGACGACATCACCCGGGGAATCACGGACGCTTTAGAAGAAGAAGGGTTCGTGGACGGGGAGACCATGGTGTTGGATTTCCAAAACGCACAAGGCGATCAAAGTAACCTGGCCACGATGAGCAGCCGCTTTGTGAACCGCGAAGCAGATATCATGGTGGGCATCGCCACACCGGCTGCACAGGCACTCGCCAATGCTTCGCAAGACATTCCGGTTATACTGGGCGCCATCACCGATCCTGAAAGCTCGGAATTGGTGGAAAGCAATGAGCGTCCCGGCGGCAACGTCACCGGCGTCAGCGATTTAACCCCGGTGCGGGAGCAGTTAGCTTTGATTCAGGAGTTGATGCCGGACGTTCAAACGTTGGGCATCATGTATTCTTCCAGCGAAGACAATTCCATCATCCAAGGGGAGATGGCTGAAGAGTTTGCAGCTGACTTTGGATTTGAAACAGAAACAATGACCATTTCATCCACAAACGATGTGTCACATGCAGGAGCCGCATTGGCCAACAAGGTGGATGCGATATGGGTGCCGACAGACAATACCATTGCAAGTGCATTCCCGACACTGGTCGAACAAGCGGACGCACAAGGCATCCCCATCTTCCCGGCAGTTGACACCATGGTTCAAGAAGGCGGACTGGCTACGATCGGGCTGAATCAATATGAACTGGGCAGATTAACCGGAGAGATGACCGCAGCAGTGTTGAAAGGCGAATCGGATCCAGCGGTGACGCCGATTCAGTACGCTGAAGAAGGCGATTTGTTCATCAATACCAAAAAAGCGGAAGAACTCGGAATCTCCATCCCTTCTTCCATGCTCGAACGAGCAACAGACACCCAAAACGAACAGGAGAGTGAATAAAGATGATGAGTTTAATTGTCAATGCAACCGCAGAAGGCATGTTATGGGGAATGATGGCGTTGGGTATTTTCATCTCTTTCAGAATCTTACGCAGGCCCGACATGACGGCGGAAGGGGCTTTTCCTTTAGGGGCCGCAGCAGGCGCACAACTGATTGTTTCAGGGATTCACCCGCTCGTCGCCACTGCCGGTGCTTTTTTGTCCGGCTGTCTGGCAGGCGGCATCACAGGGGTTCTGATGACCAAATTGCATGTTCCGCCGTTGTTGTCCGGGATTTTGACCATGACCGGGTTGTATTCCATCAACCTTAGAATCATGGAACGGGCGAACTTAAGCCTGCTTGGAGAAGAGCTGGTGATGTCTTTGTTAACGGACATTGTTCCACTTCCTGCTTCATTTGATGCGATTTTTGTTGGTATTGCTGTGTATGCCGCTTTGACCGTCCTCTTAATCTACTTCTTCAAGACGGATTTAGGGCAGGCGCTGATTGCCACCGGAGACAACGAAACCATGGCGCGCTCTTTGGGGATCAAGACAAACAGTATGAAGGTCATTGGTCTGGCGCTGGCTAACGGCCTCATCGCACTCTCCGGCACACTAGTCTCCCAGAACAATGGCTACGCCGACGTCAGTATGGGGATTGGAACAGTCGTTATCGGGTTGGCCTCTGTCATCATTGCAGAAGTGGTGTTCACCAAACTATCTTTGGGTGGCCGCTTGGTTTCATTGGTCTTAGGGTCCATTATCTATCGGCTGATCATTTCTACCGTCTTGGCCTTGGGGATGCAGCCAAATGATTTGAAGCTCATTTCAGCCATCATGCTGGCAATCTTCTTATCGATGCCAAAACAATTCAACAAATTGCAATCGAAATTCGCCCGTCAATCAGAACCATTGGAATTGCAGGAAGGGGAGAGCCGATAATGACAACCACACCTAGTTTACAAGTCACCGGACTAAGCAAAACGTTTAATCGCGGAACAGCAAATGAAAACCGCGTACTGAAAAATTTGCGCTTCACTGCCAAAGAAGGGGACTTCATTACCGTGATTGGCGGAAATGGAGCGGGAAAATCGACCTTATTAAACGCCCTGTCAGGGAGTCTCACAGCGGACACAGGCCGGATTATTCTCAATGGGAAAGATGTAACCACGCAATCTGAGGAAAAACGAGCCCGCTGGGTTTCGCGTGTGTTTCAAGATCCGTTGATGGGCACAGCGCCACGGATGACTGTGGCGGAAAACCTTTCCCTGGCGATGCATAGAGGAGAAAAACGGCTGTTCAAGCGAACGCTCCACGATGAATCCCGGCAGCATTTCCACACATTGCTTAAACAGACCGGTTTGGGGCTGGAAACTCGTTTGGACGAAGAAGTGGGGCAGCTCTCGGGAGGGCAGAGACAAGTCATTGCGATGTTGATGGCGACGCTCAAGCGACCAGAGCTGTTATTGTTGGATGAACATACAGCTGCTTTGGACCCTAAAGCCGCCGATATGGTGATGAAGTTGACACAAAAAAAAGTCAATGAAGAAAGATTGACCACATTGATGATCACCCATAACATGAAACACGCCATCGAGTACGGCAACCGGTTAGTGATGATGCAGGCTGGAGAAATCATTGTCGACATGCAGGGAGAAGAAAAGAACCAACTGACGGTTGAGCGGTTGATGCAGCTCTTCCAATCCAGAACCGGCGGCGAAGAGCTGTCCGATCGGATGATGTTGGTGTAAAATTACAAGCGGTTTTTTGAATTGCTATCTTTCCCTTTCTTTAGTATAGTTGGGCTATACAAGTAACCACCAGATCGTTCACTAATGACGATACGAAAGGGGAATACTATGGCTCAATCTGCATCGATTCCCTCATTGATTGATAAGCTAGAAGAAGTGGTTTTCATTTACACACGGCTGGTTAAACAGCTCCAAAAAGAAATCGATCTGCCGGCTTCGTTTATACCGATTATTGAAATCATCCAAGATGACAAACTGACGCTGAAAGAAATAACGGAGTATGCCATGTTGGACAAATCCACCATCAGCCGTCAAGTCAACCAAATGGTGAAAAAAGGATTGGTCACTCGAGAATCGGGGGAAGACAGACGGTTTGTCTATTTCTCTTTGTCTGACGATGCCAAGGAAGCTTACCGTTCGTACCAGTTCGAATTAAACAAACGAATGACTGCCGCTTTTGCTCCATGGCCCGAAGACGAAAAACAGCTCTTGTACGTATTGATGGGGCGTTTAGGGAGAAGTATGCTGAAACAAATGTAAAAATTTCACTATTATCAGTCTTTGAAATGAGGGAAACACATGCCGAAGCGCAAAAACAAAAAAAACACCAAACGGATTGCTTTGCTCGGTATTTTTACCGCCATTATTTTGATTCAAAACTTTGTTCCTTTTTTGGGAAACATTCCGATTCCTCCCTTAAATCCTACGATCATTCACATCACGGTGATTGTAGCCACCTTGGTCATCGGAACAAAAGACGGGGTCATCATTGGGGGGATTTGGGGCATCGTGCGGATGATCAGAGCTTATACCGTCCCTTCCTCTCCTCTTGATCTGCTCTTATGGACCAATCCAATCATCGCTTTTATCCCGCGGATGTTGATTGGTTTGGTCACCGGCGTTGTTTACCAACTGCTGAAACGTCGAAACCAAAAAAACCAAACGTTTGCCATGGCAGCGGCTTCGGTGGGAGGGTCTTTGACGAACACCTTACTCGTTTTAACATTCATCTATTTGTTTTACGGAGCCGAATATGCGGCTGCGTTGGACGTGGACATCTCCAATTTGATGCTGGTTCTGGCTGGCGTTGTCGCCACGAACGGTGTGGCCGAAGCAGTTGTTGCAGCGATTGTGGCGCCGTTGGTGTCCAAACCATTGTTGAAAATCAACGGAAAATCTAAATAGCTCATCTGAAACAGTCGATTCTCTACGCACCTTAAAAGAGAGTCGGCTGTTTTTGAGTGCATTTTATTTCTTGTCCTGTTTTCGCCATGTTAAAGTAAGAGAAACCAGTTACAAATATAAGGAGGATTTTTTATGCGCGCAGTTACCTATCAAGGCAAGGAAAAAATGGAAGTCACCACAGTGCCTGATCCGACCATTGTTGAACCGACTGATGCGATTATCCGCATAACGGCTACAGGCATTTGCGGGTCAGATTTGCATTTATACCACCACGGTGATTTGTTTGTCGAAAAGGATTACGTGATTGGCCATGAACCTATGGGGATTGTGGAAGAAGTCGGACCGGACGTCAAGAAATTGAAACGCGGCGACCGGGTCGTCATCCCATTCAACGTCAGCTGCGGACACTGCCACTTTTGTGAACACGGAATGGAAAGCCAGTGCGACAACTCCAACAAAAACCCTGAATCCGACTATGGCGGGTTGTTTGGATTCGGAAAACTAAACGGCGATATTCCAGGAGGACAAGCGGAGTACTTACGGGTTCCCTATGCCGCCCCCACTTCTTTTGTCGTTCCGGACAGCGATTTGCCGGATGAGAAAGTTTTGTTCTTGTCGGATGTTTTGCCGACTGCTTGGTGGAGTGTGGAACACGCCGGCGTCAAGGAAGGCGATACGGTCGTTGTTCTCGGTTCCGGACCGATTGGGTTGAACGTTCAACGTTTCGCGAAGATGAAAGGCGCTGCACGAGTCATTGCTGTGGACAATGTTCCACATCGACTGGAACATTCAGCGAAAAAAATCGGTGTGGAAACCTTGAACTTCGATGAAGTGGACTTTGCCGGTTTGGCTCTGAAAGACATGACCAACGGCGGTGCAGATGTGGTCATCGATTGTGTGGGAATGGACGGTGTAGTCCGTAAAGACGAAAAACTGACAAATCTTGTCTCCCCGCAAAGAGGAACCACCAACCCTATTGAAACAGCCAGTTTCGCTGTCAAGAAATTCGGAACCATTATGTTGACGGGTGCGTATTTGACACCGGCGACGAACTTTATGCTGAACAACATTTTCGCACGCAACATCACGGTCAAAACAGGCCAGGCGCCAGTGGTTCATTTGATGCCGAAGCTGTATGACTTGATCCTGGAAAAAGCGTTTGACCCTACTGATATCATTACACATACTATGTCACTGGAAGACGCCGCAAAAGCTTATGATATGTTCGACAAAAAAGAAGACGAAAACATCAAGTTTGTGTTAAAACCATAACGACAAACAACATCAAACCAAACTGAAGAAGCTCACTCTCAAATGCATGTCAATGCCTTTAATGGAATTGACATGCATTTGTTAGGTTGGTTATCGTTTTTAGTAGATTGTGACAAGAAAGAAATTCTTTCTGTGCTAATTTTGTGGTAAACTAAGGGCGATTATCGGGAAGGAGAGCTTCTTATCATGAAAAACAACCAAGAAAATAAGAAACAAGACAACGAACTGTCTCGGACAAAACGAAATGGGACAGAAAGAAGAAAGAGCAAGCTCATCTATTCTGCTGTTGTAGGCGGATTGCTGATCATATTATTGCTGTTGCTTGTATCCATCTTTTCAGGCGGTGAAGAACCTGAAACGCAGCAAGCCGGAGAGACCGACACGTCTTTCATCGTTCAGGATTCAACCGCTGATTCTTCAGCGGAAGACACAGCGAGTGACTCATCTGAAGAAGCGGATTCGAGCACTTCGGACGAAAACGCTCAAGACACGGAAGAAGAAAACGAAGAACAAGATACCTCTGAAGACGAGGAAAAGAAAGACACAGATGAGGAAAACGAAGAGAATGTAGAACCGGCCGAACCTTCCGACGACTTGGTCACTCGGGCGTACACAGGCGACTGGGACCCGATCGGAACCAGCCAAGAAGGCGAACACACAACGGATTTCTCCAACGGTTCACAAGACCGTATTGAAATCAAACAAGCTGTGTCATCCGTCACAGGATTAAACCCAGATAATATGATTGAATGGTGGGTTGGAAACGACGGACCGGATAAAGTGGTTGCGACCGTCACGGATGGAGACCAAACAGAAACATACCGCGTGTATCTTTCATGGGTGGACAACGGAGGATGGAAGCCGACGAAAGTGGAAGAACTGAGAGAAAACGACAAAAGATAATTGTGCAAGGGAGGTGGACACCAGTGGTCCACCTTTTTTGTTGCACGTCAAAACCTTTTTCTTCAACGTTTTGACGGGTTCAATGTTAGAATAAAAGTATCCATTTACTAGTAAGAGAGGGGGGGCGTTCTTCTTTTCGTACCAACGAGAAGAACAACCGAAATGAAAAATTTAGGAAACGACTTTAATGTAGTGCAAGAAATTTTGGACAAAACCGAAGAAGAATTGGAGAAAATGTCTCCCATCAATATTTTGATTGCCGGAAAAACAGGCGTAGGCAAGAGCACGTTAATCAACAGCGTCTTTCGTGAAAAACTCGCCACCACAGGGATAGGGAAACCCGTTACTCCGCACCTGCGGAGAATCTCCAAAAAAGGGGTTCCGGTCGTTCTCTACGATACAAGAGGTCTGGAATTGGAACAATCGGTGCAGAAGCAGGTCAAAAAAGAAATATCCGACTTGTTCAACAAAACGAAAGGGACAAAAGAAGAACTGCATGCGGTTTATTACTGCATCAACGGGAATTCTTCCCGTATCGAATCCCTTGAATTGGATTTGATCACAGAGTTAAGCAAACAACTGCCCGTCCTTGTGGTTTTGACGCAATCCATCGGTCAGCCTGCCGTGGAATTCAAGACGTATATTGAAGAGTTGAATCTGCCGGTAGCGGGTGTATTGAATGTGATGGCAGAACCGTACCCGGTTTCAGAAGAGTACACCATCCCGGCTTCCGGTCTAAAAGAATTGATCGAGCGCACATTTTCGGTCATCCCGGAGGACGCAAAAAAAGCTTTTAACAATGCCCAACAGGCGGACATCGCACGAAAAGCCCGTGCCGCCCGTCGTTGGGCGACTCGCTATATCGTCACCACGTTTGGTGTGGGATTCATCCCCATTCCTTTTTCGGATGCGTCCCTGCTTGTCCCGATGCAGGTGACCTTGCTGGCCCATATCACGGCTATTTTCGGCATTTCTTTGGACAAAGCGTCCATCGTCAGCATGGTGGCTGCAGTCGGCGGAACAAGCGGCACCACCTTCTTGGGGCGGTCGATGGTCGCCAACGTCATCAAGTTCATTCCGGGGGCAGGAACCTTGGCCGGCGGCATCATCAGCGGAACGACAGCCGCGATGCTGACCAGCGCTCTGGCAATGAGCTACATTGAAGTGTTGACGCTCATTGCCAACGGGGAAAAAGAAGGGAAATACCCTGATTTATCCAAACTGGAGACGCTGATGCGGGAACGGTTCGAAACCAAGCTGAAAGTCCGTTCGAAAAAGAAAACCCTCAAAGGGGTCACCAAAGTGGAAGACCAGGAGATGTCCGAGCTGGAACAATTCTTAACCAAAGATACCAAACGTTCAAATGGGAAGATGGCGGTCCTACAGCGGGCAGCCAAAAAAGTATTGGATAAGTATTTGAATAAATGATGCAAACCGTCTGATGAATGCTCTCTGTTATCATCAGGCGGTTTACTTTCATTCTGACGGATTGAAAGATGTAGATGTTTTCGGATGGTCGAAGTGAGAGTTTACCTGTCGTTTTTGTTATGATAGATAAAACGTTTTACTGATTTAAAAAACAATATGGAAAGAGGGAAGAGCGGATGACACAGACAGTTTACACGAAGTATTGGATCAATAAGCGGGACGGCGTCCGCAAACGCCACGGACACTACAAAACAGAAGAAGATGCGCTGCAGGGAATCAAGGCTTGGTGGGAAATTCATAACGAAGATTATGAACCGAAGATTGAACGGACGAATTCCGGCGCCCTGGAAATTGCTTATATCGACGACAATTATTTTTATCGCATTGAAGAAGAAGAGATTGAAGGAAAACTGCCAAAAACTTCGTATAAGCTGTTGAAAAAAGGGGAAATCCAAGCCAAACGTGCGCAGTTAAATTTGGATGAAGAGTCCCATTTGTTTGATGAACTGGCGGAACCTTTTCGTGACCGGCTTATCCAAGCGATGGCAGATCCTAAAGAGGCCCGTCAGTACATTTATACCAGCGAAGGTGAAATGATTCGTAAGATTGAATCTTGACTGACATTTTGTTTTCAGTTGGTTTCCGCGTATAATAGCCACATAAACAAACTTACTGTATTTTTGTAAGATTTGTTTCAGCATTTTAAAGAGGTGTATACAGTGAAAACAACTGTCCGCAGTCGCATGATAGGAAACATTCCAGTGTTGGAAGTGGTTCCGGAAGAAAAGAAGAACGAAGTCCTGCCGTTGATTGTATATTATCACGGCTGGCAGACGAATAAAGAAATGATTTTTTCTCAAGGGAAAAAAATAGCCGAAGCCGGGTTTCGGCTGGTGCTTCCGGACGCGGCCAACCACGGCAAACGCAAGCAAATGATGTCTGAAATTCCTTCATTGATTTTTTTCGACAGCATCCACACTAATCTCTTTGAGTTTGGGTACATCGTTGATTATTTTAAACAAAGAGGCTTGTGTGACGAGCGAATCGGCGTTGGGGGGCTGTCTATGGGCGGCATGACCACTTGTGCGCTCTTGACCCAGAACCCGGAGATAAAAGCTGCGGCTTGCTTGATGGGAACGCCTAAACTAACGGCATACCGCGATCGAATCCGACATTATGCAACAAAATTCGGCCGCTACCTCCCAAATGATTATGAAATGCTGACGAATTGGATTCCCGAATACGACTTGTCGCGTCAGCCGGAAAAATTGAACGGCCGCCCGCTTTTCATCTGGCACGGAAGCGAAGACGATCGTGTGGCTTATGCCGATGCAGTTGAGTTCATTGAAAACAATCTGGATGCCGATTTGACGGTTGAGTTGGAAGAAGGAGCCGGGCATCTTGTCGTTCCTCAGACAGTCGAAAAAGTGAGAGACTTTTTCATGCGAGAGTTACAATAAGCTTCCCAACCTTTCTCAGGAGTGCGCCAGCCCTCTTTCATGAGAAAGGTTTTTCTGTTTGAAAAGGAGATTCTTTTTCTCATTTCTATAGAAAAAATGGCTGTTTCGATCCGCTTTCATGCTATTATATTCATATGACACAAAATACACACATAAACGGGGGATTAGTTGATGGCTTTTAAGGAAATTGAAACACAGGAATTGACGGACATCCAGTCTGTCGGCACCATCTACGAACACGAAGAAACCGGTGCACAAGTTTTGTACTTAAAAAACGATGACCCAAACAAAGCATTTACCATCGGGTTTAAAACACCACCGTACAACGATAATGGAATCGCGCATATTTTAGAGCATTCCGTCCTGAACGGTTCTAAAAAATATCCGTCTAAAGAACCCTTTGTGGAATTGATTAAAGGCTCATTGAACACCTTTGTCAACGCGATGACGTTTTCTGATAAAACGATCTATCCAGTGGCTTCCACCAATCAGAAAGATTTCATGCATTTGGTCGGCGTATACTTGGATGCTGTATTCCAGCCAAACTTATACGAAGACCCGCAGATTTTGGCTCAAGAAGGCTGGCACCACCATTTGGAAGACGAAGCAGATGATTTGATTTATAAAGGCGTCGTCTACAACGAAATGAAGGGCGCCACTGCGTCTCCTGAAAGACAAGTGTACAATCACTTGTCCCGCCAGTTGTATCCTAACAGCGTTTACCGCTATGAATCCGGCGGGGACCCGTCAGCCATTCCAAGTTTGACGCAGGAAGAATTTATTGATTTTCATGAAAAATATTACCATCCAAGCAATTCAATGACCATCCTTTACGGGGATTTGGACCAAGAAGCTGTCTTCGAAGCGTTGGAAGAATATTTCAATGGAAAAGGGCGCCTGGAAGAAACCGTTGATTTGTCTTTTGAAGCTGCTGTTCCTGCTGAACAGGACTTTGAAGACACGTATTCCATCACCGCTGGAGACGACCCTGAGAACAAAGATTATTTGGCTCTGGGATGGCATGTGGCTGAACCTGAAGATGCTTTGGACCAGTATGGGTTGGAAGTCCTGACGGAGATTCTGTTCGGAAACAACCAATCGCCACTTAAAAAAGCCTTGCTCGATGCAGGCATCGGCGGAGATATTGATGGGGACACGGCGACTATCGGGTACCCAACTTCTTTCATCATCACAGCCAAATACTCAGATGCCGCTAAGATGGAGTTATTCAAAAAAGTCGTCCGTGAGACATTGGAAGAATTGGCCACTCAAGGATTGGACCAAGAACTGGTGGATGCGGCATTAAACAAAATCACTTTCCGAACGAAAGAAGCCGCCATCTCTGAAGACAACCCGCGCGGGGTCCTTTATGCGATCAACGCCTTGCAAACGTGGTTGTACGGCGAAAGTCCTTTTGTGAACTTGGAATTTTCCACCTACCTGGACCAATTGAAAGAGCATGCACGTAACGGGTACTTCGAAAAAATGATTCAACAAAAACTATTGGACAACCCGCTGCGTGTGGCGGTCACTTTAAAAGCAGAACCAGGAAAAAATGACCGCTTGGAAGAACAAGTCCACAAAGAGTTGCAGGAATATAAAAAACAACTTTCTGAAGAAGCGATTCAACAAATCACAGAAAACACACAAGCGCTGATCAAGCGGCAGGAGACACCGGACAATCCGGAAGACTTGGCCAAAATCCCGACGCTGACAAAAGATGACTTGAGTACGGATGTTCCATCTTATCCTTTGGAGGAAACGGCTTTTGATGAAGAAACCTCCTTCTACCATGCGGACCAGTTCACTTCCGGCATCGATTACATCAATTTGTATGTCGATATCAAAGACCTTCCTGCAGAAGATTATCCGCTTTTGAGTTTCACGAGCAGTTTGATGGGGAAATTGGCAACAAAAAACTATGACGTCGCAACTCTACAACGGAAGATTGACTTGCACACAGGAGGCATATACGGGACCGTCTCCACCTACGAAGACAAAGAAGGCAACTTGAAGCCGTACTTTGTCCTGCGCGGGAAAGCGTTGGAATCTTCTTTGGAACAATTGGTGGACTTGATGAAAGAAGTGCTTGCCCACACTGTATTTACTGATACAGCAGAGATGCTGAAAATCACGCAGCGGTTAATTTCAAACTTCGAGAACCGCATCAATTACCGTGCTCATGTGCTTGCTGCCGATCGGGCGCTCAGTCAAGTCAAGCCGTCAGCGAAATTGAACGAGCTGACAAACGGCATCGATCAATTCAATTACTTGAAGTCTGTCCGGGAGACACTGCAGTCAGCAGATGCTTCCGCATTAATCGGCCAGTTGAAACAAATGATGGACACGCTTTTGAACAAGAATCGCCTGCATGTCTTGTATGTAGGGGAAGAAGAACGTGTGAAACAGGTAAAAGAACAGCTTCAGACAGCCTTTTCCTCTCTACCAAGCACCGAATTGGGAAGGCCGGTGGAAATCAAGCCGGGTGCCAAACAAAACGAAGCGTACGTCACTGCCCAAGACGTCAACTATGTCGGTATCGGGGCGGATGCACGTGGGAAACTACATTATACCGGCGCGACGCAAGTGCTGGCCACAGCACTCCGGTACAATTACTTGTGGAACGAAATCCGTGTGAAAGGCGGAGCGTATGGTTCCCTCTACAGCCATCAGCGCAACGGCAACTTTGCCTTAGGCTCGTACCGTGATCCAAACATCAAGAATACATTGGATGTCTACGAGAACCTTCCTAATTATGTGAAAGACTTGGAGATTGCAGAAGACGAGCTGTTGAAGTACATCATCGGGACCATCAGCCCGTTGGAACAACCAAAATCCGCCTTCAGTAAAGGGTTGACCGCATTTTACCGCCTGCAGACAGGCGTGACCCGGGAAGACCTGATTCGATTGAAAGAAGAGATTTTGGCCACAGATTCCGATGCCCTGTCTTCTTTGCATGAAGACATCGAAAGTGTGTTGGAAGAGGGGACCGTTGTCGTCATCGGAAACAAAACCCAAATTGAAAACGAAAAAGAGTTGTTTGACGAAATCTTTGAATTGTATTAAAAATCCCGAAAGAAGCCGGTTGAGAGTACTCACCGGCTTCTTTCGACCCTTTTTGTTTCCACTCGCTCTTTCGTTTTGTTATTCTGATTGTAGAAATACAGACATTTCATTATCCAAGGAGGGGTTAGATGGACACAGAAAAAATATTGATCACTGGTGCAGGTACAGGTTTTGGACGGATGTTCGCATTGGAATTGGCGCGCATGGGAAAAGATGTCATTGCAACGACAGAAGTGCTCTCGCAAGTCTCCTCACTCGAGAATGAAGCAGAAGAAAAAGGGCTCTCTATGAGAATTGAAAAGCTGGACGTGACCGATCCTGGAGACCGTGAAAAAGCATGGGAATGGGACATCGATGTGCTGGTCAACAATGCAGCTGTCAAAGAAGGCGGGTCGTTGGTGGATATTCCAGAAGAGAACTTACACAATCAATTTGACGTTAATGTCACCGGTCCCGTACTTTTAACGCAGGGATTCGCGAAGAAAATGGCAGAACGCAAAAGCGGCCGCATTGTTTTTGTATCCTCCGTTTCAGGGATGATGACCAACCCTTTCTCAGGACCGTACTCGGCTTCCAAGTTTGCCACAGAAGCGGTGGCCAGTACACTGGCGCAGGAACTCCAGGAGTTCAATGTTGAGGTGGCGACCATCAACCCCGGTCCGTATTTGACCGGATTCAACGACCGCGAAATGGAAACGTGGAAAAGCTGGCAGGACGATCCCGCCCAGCGTCTTTTCGATTATGAAAAAGTTGCTTTCCCGTTTGAACAGTACGATCCAGCGGAAATTCTGGAACCTTCCATCAAAGTGATTCTGGGAGAGACCAAAGCTTACCGGACAGTTATTCCAGAAGACATGGTGGAACAGGTCAAGCAGGCCCAGCAACAGCTGTGGGACAAGAAAACAGACGAAGCACTGGGGCAGCGCCATCAAATGGTCCAAAAAGCCTACGACTTAAAGCCGCGAACAAAAGCGGAAGAATAGACGGATAAGCAACCAGCCACCCCTTGCAAAGTTAAAGTTGCAGTGGGTGGCATTTTGTATAAGTTCTAACAATCAGGTTCATTCCACTGCATACGAACACCTTTATAGATGTTATAATAACATCAAACAAATCACAGCGCTCATTTACAGAGAAGAAAGAAGAGGATTCATGGATGACTGCAGGAATGGTTTTAGAGGGCGGAGGGATGCGGGGCTTGTATACAGCCGGCGCCTTGGACCGCATGCTCGATGAAGAAATAAAAGTGAACGGCATGGTGACTGTTTCAGCCGGAGCATTGTTCGGCATCAACTATGCCTCCCAGCAGCGTGGCCGTGCTCTGCGCTACAATAAGGACTATATCAATGATAAACGCTACATCAGCATACGAAATCTGCTGACGACTGGAAACATCGTAAGCAAAGAGTTTGCTTACTATACAGTGCCGTTCGAACTGGATATCTTCGATGAAGAAGCGTTCAAAAAGTCCGGCATTGACTTTTTCGTTACGGTCACAAACGTAGAGACGGGAGAGCCTGAGTATGTGCTGATTGAAAGACCGTTTGAGCAGATGGAAGCTTTGCGGGCGAGCGGATCCATGCCGTTTGTCTCTAAAATGATTGAAAACAACGGACAGAAGTACTTGGACGGAGGAGTCAGCGACAGCATTCCTATTCGAAAAGCGCAGGAATTGGGCTATGAAAAACTGATTGTCATTTTGACCCGACCACTGGATTATCGGAAAACTAAAGCCAGCGAGAGATTCATCAATCTGTTCTACCGAAAACACCCTCGATTTGCGGAGAGATTGAAGAACCGGCACCATACTTACAATGAAACCGTCGAAGAAATCATCCGATTGGAAGAAGCAGGGGAAGTGTTCGTCATCCGGCCATCTCAGACCATTCCCATCAAGCGGCTGGAAAAAGACCCCGGCAAACTGGAAGAAATGTATGAACTGGGAGTAAAAGATACAGAACTCATGATGCATGACTTAAAGGCTTACTTGGAGAAGTGACCTGTAAAGTCTGTTCATATGAAACAAAACAAAGCGTGTCCTCACCGATATATATATAGTTGAGGGTACGCTTTGAGTATATGTAAAAAGGATCGGTATTAATTTGAATTCAAATAAAGTTTTTATTCTTTTTATACAATATTGATTAAGTATTCGAAAAGAACTAAAATAAGGAGCGCTATTTAATTACTTTACAAGGATTCGTCATGCCGGTATGGCTTGATGTCGCTTACTGCATAGAAACGGAGGAATGTTATGAGATTCATGTGGCAATTTTTAAAAAGGCAGCACAGGTATGTCTTTATCAGCGTCATTGGAACGCTGGGAAAAGTACTGGTGATGATGGGGCTGCCTACATTATTGGGAGTCATGATTGACACAGCTTTAATACCTGGAGATTTTGAAAGAGCCGTGACCATAGGATGGTGGATGTTGGGACTTGCTTTGATTGGATTAGTCGGTCGTGTGGTCAGTACATATGGAAGTGCCCATGCAACAGCAAAGATGACAGAGGACATACGGAATGAAGTGTACGGGAGGATGGTTCAGTTTTCCCACGATGAATACAAAGAGTTTGGTGTTCCTTCGCTGACAACACGTATTTCCACAGACGCTTTTGTTTTGATGCAATTTGCGGAACAATTGCTGCGCATGGGATTGATGGCTCCGCTGATGATACTGGCAAGCATTGTGTTTATGTTCAGTGTCAGCCCGAATTTGTCCATCGTTCTTGTCCCTTCGTTGTTCTTGATGAGTGGCATCATTTACTTTTTAGCGAAGTTTTCGCATCCGATTTCTGAAAAGCAGCAAAAGAACTTGGACCGGATCAACGGAATCTTTAGAGAAAACATCAACGGGAACCGTGTGATTCGTTCCTTCACTCAAGAAGAGAGCAGATTCGTGCGGTTCAACCAAGTGAATGACGCCTATAAAAACAATAGTCTGAAACTGTTCCGTACATTGGGGTTGGCGGATCCGGCTTTTACCTTTATCATTGTGAGCATGATTGTCGTGATTGTAATTTTAGGTTCACGTCAAATTGAGCTAGGCAACATGCAGGTCGGGGTGTTGACGGCGTTTATTGAATACAGTTTCCACGCGTTGTTTTCTTTGTTGATTATGGCTCAGCTATTTATCATGTACCCCCGTGCCACGGTCAGCGCAAACCGGTTGGAGGAAATCATGAAGGTGATGCCGTCGATTGATGAAAATGAAGACGGGGTAGTGGAAACGCCGATTAAAGGCGAAGTGGAATTTCAAAATGTGTATTTCCAGTACTCTGATGCAGACGAACCAGTACTGAAAAACATTTCCTTCAAGGCTCAAAAAGGGCAGACGGTTGCATTTATCGGATCTACAGGAAGTGGGAAATCAACCGTGGTGCAGCTTATTCCCAGACTGTATGACGTCACATCCGGACGAATTCTAGTCGATGGAGTGGACGTAAGAGACTACAACTTAAAAGCGTTGCGTGAGAAAGTTGGGTATACGCCGCAGAAGTCCTTGCTGTTCAGCGGGACAATTGCGGATAATTTGCGATTCGGGAAAGAAGCAGCAGAAGAAGCAGACTTTGACCACGCCACTTCCATCTCACAAGCATATGATTTCATTCAGCGGCTTGAAAACACGTATGGATCGAAATTGGTAGAAGGGGGCACAAACTTCTCCGGAGGACAACGTCAGCGTTTGGCAATTGCCCGCACAGTCATCGACCAACCGGAAATCTATATTTTCGATGACAGTTTCTCTGCGTTGGACTTCAAAACGGATGCCAAAGTAAGAGGGTTGTTGTCTAAAGAAACAACCGAATCGCTGACGTTCATTGTGGCGCAGCGGGTCAGCTCGATTATCAATGCCGACCAGATTATTGTGCTCGATGAGGGAGAAATTGCGGCTATGGGAACACACAAAGAACTGCTTGAGACCAGCGAACTTTACCAAGAAATCGCCCGTTCCCAGTTGAGCGAGGAGGAGTTGTACGGATGAAAGACATCATCGAATTACGTCGAGTGTGGCCGTATATCAAAACATACAGCGGTCAGTTTTACATTGGAATTGCGATGATTTTGTTGGTTGTGATTACATCTGGGTTGGAGCCGTTTATTTTGGGCTTGGCAATCACCGAAATCGGAAGAAATGTCGTGGATATGATAGAAGGAGTTCCAGGAGCGGGAATCAATTATCCGTATGTGATCCGTATTATGGCGATCTACGGAATTCGTGGTCTATTGAATATGGCCGGCCGCTATTTCGCCACTTTCTTCATTTCGGGAGTTGTGCAAAAAGCCATGTTCGACCTAAGAAATGACATGAGTCAAAAAATGAACCGCATGCCGATTTCTTACTTTGACGGTCATAAGCTAGGGGATATTTTAAGCCGTGTGACGAGCGATATCGAATCCGTATCGAACTTTTTAACCCAGACTTTTGCGCCTACCATGATGGGGTTGTTGCAAATTTTCTTCGCAATCATTATGATTGTGGTCATCCGACCGACAATTTTAATCATTGTATTTGCGATGATTTCCCTCACGTTGGTTTACTCGCGCTTGGTCATCCAATGGGGCCAGCCGATGTGGAAGAAACAAGTAAGCACATTGGGAGCTCTATTCGCGTTATCACAGGAACATTTGAGCGGATTCACAGAGTTGAAAGTATACAACCAAGAGGAAGAATCTTTGAAGCAATTCAAAGAAAATAACGCTCGGTTATCAAAAACAGGCGCGGATGCCGCTTTCCGTTCAGGGTTGGTCATGCCGGGAACCAGCTTTATCTCCGAAACGTCTTATGTAGCAGTTGCACTGATTGCGGGTTGGAGAGTATTGCAGGGAACCGTCACATTGGGGAACTTGCAGGCTCTGGTACAGTACGTCAGCCAAATCAACCACTCGATCAGTCAAATTACGCAAATGAGCGGAATGATGCAGAGTGCGGGCGCCGCCAGCGCCCGGGTATTCAAATTGTTGGACGAAGAGGAAGAAGACACGTCAAACGAACCGCAACAATTGCCTGAGAAAGTGAAGGGCGAAGTGGTGTTTGATCATGTGAAATTCGGCTACTCTCCAGAAAACATCTTGATGAATGATGTCAGTTTCACCGTGAAGCCTGGTGAGACAGTTGCGATTGTCGGACCGACCGGAGCAGGGAAAACCACACTCATCAACTTGTTGCTTCGCTTTTACGATGTTTTGGATGGCGCCATATATATTGACGGAATAGACATTTCCAAACTTTCCCGTCAGAACTTACGGGAGCATATGGGGCTGGTGCTGCAGGACGCTTGGCTGTTTCAAGACACCATCGCAGAAAATATCCGTTTCGGCAACAAAGACGCCACGAAAGAAGAAATCATCCAAGCGGCAGAGACCGCAAATGTGGATCACTTCATTCGTACTCTGCCAGATGGTTACGAAGAAATCATTCAGCCGGACGGAGACGGTATCTCACAAGGGCAAAGACAGCTCCTGACAATTGCGCGGGCCGTCATCAGTGATCCAGATATTTTGATATTAGATGAAGCGACAAGTTCTGTCGACACCCGATTGGAGCAATTAATTCAAAGTGCCATGGACCGAGTAATGGAAGGGCGGACCAGCTTTGTCATTGCCCATCGTTTGTCTACTATCCGCAATGCAGATGTAATTTTAGTTATGGATCAAGGGAACATCATTGAAACAGGGAACCACGACGAGTTAATCGCACAAAACGGATTTTACGCTGACTTGTACCAATCCCAGTTTGAGGATTAACGAATCTAAAATAATTTAAAGAAGCCGGGATTTTGTCTCGTCTTCTTTTGTTTTTTTATTGAAAGGCGGATTTAAGTGAGTATGACAATGAATAGAGTTATACTATAACATGATTAAACAGAACCATGTTCTAAATTCACAATCACTTTCCATTTTCGCACGCATCTACTTCACTAACAACATCACCTCACAACACGCTGTTTGCTAATCCCATACAGTCAAGAGAGTCTAGTACATTGGCCAAAACGGGTGCTATAATGGGTATATGAGGTTAACGAAGGTGAAGCTGCCAATGCCGATCATTTGAAGCAAGCGATGAGAAGACTCGAATCCTATCGAACAGCAACAGAACTCTGAAGGTGCATGGAATCCAAGTTAAATCTTGTATTGAAAAACCTCTTCTGAAGAGTTTTTTCTTTGTTCTACCAAAACCGAAATGATAGCGTCTGTGATTAGCATAGGGAAGACGATTAGACACCGTAATCTCTTTGTGAAAGCTTTTTTGTGAATCAGACTCACGATAACTAAATATGGTTACTTGTCACTATGTTCCAAATTCACAATAAAAATCTAACTCCGCACGCATCTACTCCAGCAACACATATTACCACTTCAAACGCCATATACCAACATAAAACAGTCAAGGAAATATGGTACATTGGGTAAAAATGAATGCTATAATAGAGGTGTGAATTTAGAACAATAGTGTGTGTCGCAAGAATCAAAAAATGAGAGGAGCTGGAAGCTATGACGAAAGGTGTAAGTACATTCTTGCTGCGTCAACGAGCCTTCTTAAAGTTGTATATGATCACGTTGACCGAACAAGAAAAAATGTATGGCCTAGACTATCTGGATGAACTTGAAAAAAAGTTCGATCGTTTCGGATATCGGCCGAATCACTCCGAAATTTACAAATCGCTCCACGAACTCATAGACGATGGCATATTGGAAAGATACTCAAAAACGAAACAAGGCAAAAAATACCAAAAGGTTATTTATTATCAAATTAAAAATCCTGACGAAGCAAGACGTTACAAAAAAATGTTGAAATCGGAACTGGAGCGTTCGTCTGGATTGCTGCAGACAGCTTTGAAAGACAATTATGGCTGATTTGCCATCTCGTGACGCTTTTCGATAGCGAAAGACCGCTGGAAAAGGCGATCTGACAGGTATAATTTTAAAAATATGTTTTTTAAGAACGTTTCGTGGGTAAGTCATCATGACAGAAGCTGAAATCGCCTTAAAACCCGCGAGAATGTCAGAGTAATTTCTGGACGATAATGCATCTGTTTAACTTCTTGTGCTGGGAGAAATTTCCAGGAGACGTTAATGACAAATCAAAAATGATTCCGTTGAGTGAAATGACAAACTCGTCTCTGAAACGATCTTTTCTGAAAAGACCTCTTTTTGAAGAGGTCTTTCTTTTGTTTCCAGGCAACTTTTAAAATGAGCGGTTTTGAGGATGGATTGCGGACAAGTGGGCGCATAGCTGTTTGAAAAGGCGTCAGAAGACGCGAGAATCACACGACTCCCTGAGGATACACAACTACAATTGTGTATCCTATGGAATGTTGCTATACCAAGGTCTAAAATGGTACACTAAAGGGGCAAAAAAACGAAATCAGGTGAAAAAAGTGACTTTTAGGGGTGTTTTTTCCCTTTTTTCAGAGTAGGCTAATGAGGGATTCTTTATGTTCATATATTCACATAGACAAAAGAGGTTTTCAGAATAGGAGGAACTGAAAGTGAATTTTACATATCCCATTCAAAACAAAAAGAAAATCAAAGAGTTGATGGAAGTGTACCCGTTGGAATCCAAAAATCGGTTGCTCTTGGAATTCGGATTGCGGACCGGACTCCGTATCAGCGACATCTTAAATTTCAAAGTGGAAGACGTCCACAAAAAAGAATCCGTTTGGGTGCAGGAAAAGAAAACGAAGAAAAAGAAAATGATTTCGCTGCACCCCAAACTGCGGCAGTCCATTCGGCTGTACGTCAAAACGGAAAAGCTGAAACCGGATGATTACATGTTTTATTCTGCGAAGAACCCCACGCAACCCATTCAGCGCATGCAGGCTCATCGAATCATCTCTCATGCCGGCGACATGATCGGTATCGTTCCGTTGAGCGCCCACTCACTGAGAAAGACATTCGGTTATTGGTCCTACAAACAAGGAGTTGACATCAGTTTGCTGCAGACGATCTTTCAGCACTCATCCCAAGCGGTTACGCTGCGTTATATAGGCATCACGCAGGAAAATATTAATAGAGTATATGAAACCGTCGACATGGGATTCTGAGTGCGCACTAACGGGTCGCTGTCATGAATTGTTTAATTAATTATACCATTATGCCCATTCTCCATTTATAAACATGTATAATGGGGGATGGGTTGTTTATTATTCAAGGGTAAGTTTTCGAATAATACTGCATCACTTTAACTCAGAAAAGGAAGGTTATATGACAAAAAGAAAGTTACGTTTCACGCTATACAGTTTGCTGGCTATTGCTACGCTGGTAATCTTTTACGTTTTTACCCCAGCTATCAATCTTCACTCTCAACAATTTAGGTTTCTGATTCTTTTAGTTACATTATTGACAGTTTCCATTGAGATCGCCATAGACAAACGAGCTTTTCTACATAAAAAAACAAAATACGCGATTTTGTTTATACCGGCAGTTGCGATTCTCGCCATTGCTCTTGGGAACGTATTTAACGGGGTTGTTTTCCGTTCAACAGACTATGCCGGTTTAATTCAAGTAGAAGAAAAGAACTTTGAGCAAGATTTTCCTGTGATGGACGAATCTTCTATTCCTATGATGGATAGAGATACTGCTCAACGATTAGGGGATAGACGCATCGGTTCAGTCAATGAATTGGTTTCCCAGTTTGTCCCGGCCGAAACCTATACGCAGATCAATATCGACAACAACCCTTACCGCGTAACCCCGCTGCGTTATGCCAGCTTTATCCGTTGGGTGAGCAACCAAGACGAAGGAATACCCAACTATCTAAAAGTAGATATGGTATCAGGTGAGGTAGAGGTCGTAGATCTTGCAGAAAACATCAAATATTCCGATTCTGAATTGTTAAATCGAAATGTCAAACGTCACTTGCGGTTCAAATATCCAACAAAAATATTTGAAAATCCTTCGTTTGAAGTGGACGAAGAAGGCCATCCCCATTATATTGCCACCACTTATGAAAACAAGTTTTGGTTCACCCAGCTCGAACCGACGGGGTTGATTGTGTTGGACGCCGTAACGGGCGAAACACAAGAGTATGATTTAGAGAATGTACCTGGTTGGGTCGACAGAGTGTATTCAGCCAACCTCATTTTGGAACAATTAAATTACAGAGGGAAGTATAGCGACGGTTTCTTTAATGCGGTATTCGGCAAACGCGGAGTCACTCAAACAACCGAAGGCTATAATTACATTCCGATGAACAATGACATCTATCTGTATACCGGAGTCACATCCGTCAACAGCGATGCCTCAAACATCGGTTTTTATCTTGTCAACATGCGTACGAAGGAAGCAGAATTTTATCCAGTCACTTCTGCGGATGAGTTTTCAGCAATGGATTCAGCAGAAGGTTCTTTGCAACAAATGCGCTTTGAATCAACGTTTCCGTTGTTGATCAGTTTGAACCATCGTCCTTATTATATTTCTTCCTTAAAGGACGATTCAGGGCTGGTTCGTTCGTATGCGTTGGTAGATGCCCAAGATTACCAAAAAGTCATCACCAGTGAGACGGTAGACGGCTTAATCGCAGAACTGAACGGCCGGAACGCCTCAAACGGCAAAGACATGAATGTTGAAGTAAGTAACCGACGAAAACTTGACTCAAATCACCGGGCAGGTTGAAAATATTTCGCAGGCCGTTGTATCCGGGAACACCATTTATTACTTCATGATTGACGGCAGCGTTTATAAAGCAGACATCAACTTACATGACGGTTTGCCGTTTGTTGAAGTAGGGAGTGACATATCAGGAGAAGTAAACGAAAACAATGAATTCCGAGTGATTAACCTAGATTAAATAAAAAATAGGTGAAAGCATCACCTTAAGTACTGCCAGTATCCTTTTACATCCTCCATCGTTAAATGATGGGGCATGTTGATTGGGGCTGGCAGTGTTTTTTATTGTTTTCTGCTTTTAATTGACAACATGACTCACTATAGTTATCATTAAAGGCGAACTGAATAAAACACCTTATCAAGAGCAAGTGGAGGGAATTGGCCCTGTGAAGCTTCAGCAACAGACCGGTACGGCACTGTGCTACATCCAACAAGAGAATTCTTGAAAGATAAGTCGACCTTTTCAGGCGCGGCTTATTTTAAAGCGGTGCTTTTTTTGTTCGAATAAAATGGAGGGGTCGGAATATGACAGAAGAAGAACTGATTGGAAAAATCACATCGATAGAAGGGGTACGGGTGATGTTCAAGCGAACTGAAGAAGGGGAGGTACGCGTTTTCTGGAAGGGGCAAAACCCCATCGCCAGTGTCTATGTGCATGGCCAAACATATGACATTGAATACCCAAAGCTGTACGAGATGGATTTGAATCATATTCTACAGATAGATGCTTGGCTGCATGAATATGTCCACACACCTTTACAGGACCGATTCGACAAACATTCAGACTCTCTTGACTGTTTTTAGATTAGTATTTAGCGTGTGGTGAGGTTATGGTATTATCGAAGTGAATGCGCTCGAAAGTGAAGTTTAATTGTGAATTTGGAACATGGTTCTAGTTAATCATATAAAAGCAAGATAAGATCGTTCAAGCTGGTTTAGACCTTGGTAATCCTCCGCAGCAGTGCTGCAAAAGCAGTGCTGCAAAGCCTTGAAAGAAGAGGAGAGGGAGGAGGGGAGAAGAGGGGCAGCTCTTGCTCAAACAACCCACTGAACAGTCCTTTAAATTGACAAAAGCCACTTCATTTAAGCGAAGTGGCTTTCTGATTAAAAATAAAACAGTTATAAAGTTCTTATTGGGGCTGATAATACTTGTAGAATGATACTCCTACATTTCTCATTTAAACAACACAAACCCTGCCTCTTTTGTGTCCTTGCAATTCTCAAATTGCTCCAGTGTGAGTAAATTTCTTTAAAACATAGTGAAGCATTACTCGGTGTCTTTATCTTTAACGTGTCTTTTATTATAGCATGACATCAGTTGCTTGTAAAGAATAAATAAATCCGATAAGCGGATTAAAAATGATGGTGTGTTGTAAAATGAATTGCAACACACAGTAATTTCTGAAAATACAAAAAGACATGAAGATTCGTTATACTTAAATCACCACAAAATAAGCAAAGGAGAATCTTCATGTCCACAGGTAATTATAACACAAATCAGACTCGATCATTCACACATTTAGATTTTAAAGAAAGACAACTGATAGAAAAATGGTTAAACGAAGATGTTAATAAAGCAGAGATAGGCAGACGCCTTGGGCGTAACCGTTCCACAATCCATAGAGAAATCAATCGAGGCACAGTAGAACAAATCAAACAGATTAATGGCTATAATAAAAAAGTCACTGTGTACTATTCAGATTC
>NZ_AUCD01000028.1 GCF_000429585.1 Atopococcus tabaci DSM 17538 | reverse complement strand
GGAGCTGCTGGACCGTCCCGTTTCTGACTTCGCTGTTGATCGTCTCCGGAGCCCGCCCCAACACCTGGGCAATATCGCGATTCGAGTACTTTTCCTTCTTCAGGACCGCGATCTGGCAGCGCTCGGCGTAGGAAAGGTGTTTTCCCTTGCGGGATTCTGTGTTAAGATGGGTTTGTGTCACGTGAATTCATCCTTGTCTATTGAGAGTTAGTGGTAACCTCAATATACCAGAAATTCACGTGGCGTTTTTTCTTTGGCGGTGGCTAGCTTCATTATAAAATCTGCCATGGACAAAGTGATTTTCGATGTCCGCTTCAAAAAAGAAGCGAATGAACTAACCATTGAAGACGCTGGAAGTTCAGGATTAGATAAAGTGGAATTTTATGTGTCAACCAACCCAGGGGAACCGTTGAAGCCATTGGCAAAAGTTGCCTCTGGTGGAGAGTTGTCCCGCATGATGCTGGCCATGAAGACGGTGTTTTCGAAAAATCAAGGCATCACCAGCATTATTTTTGATGAGGTGGATACAGGTGTCAGCGGGAGAGTCGCCCAAGCCATCGCCGAAAAGATTCATTCGATTGCGGCGCATTCGCAAGTGTTATGTATCACGCATTTGCCGCAAGTAGCCGCGACGGCGGACAATCATTTTTATATTTCCAAAAAAGTTGAAGATGAACGGACAACGACCAGTGTGTCCATATTGGAAGAAGAAGAAAAAGTCGAAGAAGTCGCACGAATGTTGGCAGGAACTGAAATCACACCACTCACCATCGAAACCGCCAAAGAATTGCGGAAAATAGCACACAAACAAAAGTAAAAAAGCGATGTGCGTTCCATTTATGGAAGGGCACATCGCTTTTGATTGCATGTTTAAAGAATTGCTGGCAACAGGGACAGGAGCACGGAACCAATCATAGTGATAAGCATGGCCCAGATAACTATCTTGGACAGTTTGCTGCTTGCCGAAGATTTTTTCTTGTTGTTTTTTTCCATTTAATCCTTCACCTGCTTTCTTCCCAGTTTTCCTTAATAGTGTACACTAAATGTTTGAAGAAAAAAAGACTTCTCCCGTGACCTTTTTTTGAACATCCTGGTTGAAACTTTGATTCCTCACTCAATATCTGTATAGGTTCTCCATTTAAAAGAAGAGCAATATCTGGTAGGATAATAGAGGACAAGACAAACACTGTAATTGGAAGGGGACAAACAAATGAGTAAACAACAAATCGGCGTTATTGGTATGGCCGTCATGGGACGGAACCTGGCGTTGAACATTGAAAGTAGAGGCTATTCTGTTTCCATCTACAACCGCACGACTTCCAAAACGGAAGCGGTAGTTGAAGAAAACCCAGATAAAAAACTAGTACCGACTTATTCTATTGAAGAATTTGTCGATTCGCTTGAAAAACCACGCAGAATCATGTTGATGGTTCAAGCTGGCAGAGGAACAGATGCGGTCATCCAACAATTACTCCCGCACCTGGAAAAAGGCGACGTCTTGATTGACGGCGGGAACACCTTCTTCAAAGACACCATGCGCCGCAGTGATGAATTGGCTGAATCCGGCATCAACTTCATCGGAACTGGTGTATCGGGCGGGGAAGAGGGCGCTTTGAAAGGCCCATCCATCATGCCGGGCGGACAAAAAGAAGCCTACGACTTGGTGGCGCCAATTTTAGAGAAAATTGCAGCAAAAGCCCCTGAAGACGGAGATCCGTGCGTCACTTACATTGGTCCAAACGGAGCCGGACACTATGTCAAAATGGTCCATAACGGAATCGAATACGGCGACATGCAATTGATTTCTGAAGCGTATCACTTGCTGCGCGATGTGGTGGGCCTATCCATCGAAGAAACAGCTGAAGTGTTCCAAGAATGGAATACCGGTGAATTGGACAGCTTCTTGATTGAAATCACTGCAGATATCTTGACGAAACAAGACCCTGAAACCGGCAAACCGATGGTGGACATCATCATGGACCGCGCTGGAAACAAAGGAACCGGAAAATGGACCTCCCAAAGTGCATTGGATTTGGGCATTCCGCTTCCGTTGATCACAGAATCTGTTTTTGCACGTTTCATCTCTGCTTTAAAAGAAGAACGTGTGGAAGCCAGCAAGGTATTGCCAAAACCGGCAGCTTACTCATATGATGGAGACAAAAAAGAGTTGGTTGAAAAAATCCGCCAAGCACTTTACTTCAGCAAAATCATGAGTTACGCTCAAGGCTTCGCTCAGATGCGTACAGCAAGCGAAGAATATGACTGGAACCTCCAGTACGGCGAAATTGCGAAAATCTTCCGTGCAGGCTGCATTATCCGTGCCGGTTTCTTGCAAAAGATTACCGATGCGTATGACCGCAACCCTGAGTTGAAGAACTTGTTGTTGGACGAGTACTTCATCGACATAACGAAGAACTACCAAGACGCTGTTCGTGAATTAGTCGGTCTTGCGGTACAGGCAGGCGTGCCGGTTCCGGCATTTTCATCTGCTATCGCTTACTACGACTCCTACCGTTCCGAGCGTCTGCCGGCTTTCATCGTACAAGCTCAACGTGACTACTTCGGTGCGCATACGTATGAACGAGTCGACAAAGAAGGGACATACCACTTCGATTGGTACGGAAACGAAGGGGAAGCCAAACTGGATTAATTCCATAAAGAAGACTGAGCCGGAGCTCCGGCTCTTTTTTCATGTTCATCAGTCATCACTTGCTTCCATCGAGAAGCATGTTTTCTTATGTTTCCATAAACAATGTGCGTGTGGTAGACTAATGATATGAAAATGAGAGAATTTTAAAGATACAAAAACAAAGAAGAGAATAGAAGAGGCAGGGATTGCTGAATGACTAAAGTATTGATTATAGAAGATGAAAAAAACTTAGCACGTTTCGTAGAACTGGAATTGACGCACGAAGGGTTTGAGACGGAAGTTCGTTTTAACGGACGCACTGGTTTGGAAGCTGCCGTAGCCGAAGATGCAGAGTGGGACGTTATCTTGTTGGACTTGATGCTTCCTGAATTGAACGGAATTGAAGTATGCCGCCGTGTCCGTCAGGTGAGCAATGTGCCGATTATTATGATGACTGCACGAGATTCTGTGATTGACCGTGTGTCGGGATTGGATCACGGAGCAGATGACTATATTGTCAAGCCTTTTGCGATTGAGGAATTGTTGGCACGTATGCGGGCTTTGTTGCGCCGCATTGAAATCGAGAACGAAGAAAACTCCCGCAAACAAACCACTATTACGTTTAAAGACTTGACGGTAGAAAAAGAAAACCGCATCGTTCGACGGAATGATGAAGTCATCGAATTGACCAAACGTGAATACGAACTTTTGGTGGAATTGATGGAAAACGTCAACGTGGTTCTTTCCCGTGAAGTTCTTCTTCAACGCGTATGGGGATATGAATCGGAAGTGGAAACGAATGTTGTGGACGTGTATATCCGATATTTGAGAAACAAAATTGATGTTCCAGGGGAAGACAGCTATATCCAGACTGTACGTGGAACAGGGTATGTGATGCGAAATTGAGAGAAAAACAGACTCCAAAAGATGAGTCGAAGAAAGAACGAAGACGCGTCTCGCTAAAATGGAAATGGACCATAGGGGCGGCCGGAGCGATTTTTTTGACGTATACATTGTTTGCGTCCTTACTTTATTTTGGTTTTCGGCAGATCTTTTTGGAAAATGAAACCCAAAATGTAAGGGACATGACGGTTGAAATTACGGAAAGGTTGATGCTGAACTCGGCTTCACTGACATCTGCAGATGTGGAACAGGTGCTCTCTCCAGAAACAAGTGTGCCGCCCGATGTGTTTTATGGAAATGTTCCGGTGGGGGAAACCAATCCTTATCCTGACTCATTGTTTTCGCAGATCAGCGAGGAAGGGGTTGCGGTGAAGGTCTATGATGAGGAAAATCATTTGGTTTATGAATCGGCACCAAGCGATCTTCCGTTCTCTCCCTCTGAACGTTTCCGCATCGAAACAGTGGAAGGTACAGACGGACTATCACTGGCAGCTACTGCTCCTGTATATTCGACTATGGCCAATCAATTGATTGGCTATGTTTATGTGACAGATGGATTGGTAGGATTCCACCAACTGGTTCAACGGATCTTCCTCGCCACAATCATCACCGGAATTTTGGCATTGGCGCTCAGTGCAGTACTCGGTTATGTGTTGGCTGCCAATTTCTTGAAACCTATCCGAAAAATCACAGATGGGATGAAGGCAATTCGCAAAGACCCTGAGTCGCGCGAACGGATCGAACACAAAGGCGGAAACGACGAGCTAACGGATTTGACCAATGCCTATAACGACATGTTGGATCGGATGCAACGGAATATCGAACAGCAAAAACAATTTGTGGAAGACGTGTCCCATGAGTTGCGCACTCCCGTAGCAGTGGTAGAAGGGCATTTGAAACTGTTGAACCGGTGGGGGAAAGACGATCCGGAAATATTGGACGAGTCCCTTGGAGCATCCCTTCAAGAAATTGAACGGATGAAGAACCTGGTTCAAGAGATGTTGGACCTTTCCCGTGCAGAACAGGTGGAAATTCATTACAAGAACGAACGCACACCGGTAAAAGAGGTGGTGCAGCAAACCTACAACAACTTCAAGATGCTGCGTCCAGATTTTGTATTTATATTGGATGATGACATCGATGATGATATCTTCGTCAATATTTACCGCAATCATTTAGAACAGATTTTGGTTATCTTGATGGATAATGCGGTCAAATATTCAACAGACAGAAAAGAAGTGCACATTTCTGTGGCTCTTGAGCAAGACCGTGTAGAACTGGCTGTGCAAGATTACGGCGAAGGGATGTCGGAAGAAGACACCGAAAAAATCTTCAACCGATTCTATCGTGTCGATAAAGCACGCAGCCGTCATAAAGGAGGCAACGGGTTAGGCTTAGCTATCGCCCGCGAGCTCATTCAAGGATATGGCGGGAAGATTTGGGCAGAAAGTGTGTTGAACCACGGCTCCATTTTCCGAGTGGTCCTGCCGGTGTTAAAAGAACCTGCTGATCAAGAAGAAATTCAAGAACCTGAATGATAAAGACAAAAAAACAGCTCACTTATCTGGTTGGATAAGCGAGCTGTTTTTTTATTGTTTATTTATTGCGTCGTTGTTTGCCTTCGTTTCTTCGGTTTCCTTTACGTGTTTCAAATGTGCTTTGAGCACGTGGGTTTTTCTTTTGGGAAGAAGGTGTAGCGGCAGCTTTTTTAACAGCTTTTTTCTTCCGTTTGCGGGTGATGTTTTTATCACCATGTTTTTCTTTTACTTCTGCTTCAATTCTCGGTTTGACAAAGCGGTTGGTGATGTACGATTGAATGACCGCAATGACTCCGCCGGCCAACCAGTACAAGGACAAACCAGCGGGTCCGTTGATAGAGAAGAAGAGAATCATCAACGGGCTCATGAACATCATGGAGCGGGATTGTTTGCGTTGTTCTTCCGGCATTCCTTTCATCATGACCAATGACTGCAAGAAGTAAACGCCGGCAGCCAAGATAGCCAACAGGATGCTGCTTTCACCCAGCGAAATGCCAAGGAACGTTGCACTGGCAATGTCTTCCGAAAGATTGATAGCTTGGAACAAAGCCGTGAAAATCGGCAGCTGAATCAACAAAGGAAGACAGCCGAGTCCACCCATTAAGTTGATGTCATTTTCTCGGTAAACTTCCATCAATTCCGCTTGCAGCTCTTGTTGTTCTTCTGGAGAGGAAGCGGCTTTCATCTCTGCTTGAATTTCTTCTGTTACTGGCTTGACTGCACTCATTTTCACTTGTTGGGCAGTCGCTTTCTTTTGTTGGTTCAAGCTGAGCGGCAAAATGATGATGCGAACGATAATGGTGATGGCAATAATCGCCAAACCATAGTTTCCACCGAAGAGTTCCGCCAGCCAAACAATGAACTGCTGGGTTGGGATCACCAAATATTCATAGATGAACCCTTCCGGATTTCCTGACTGGTCGTATTGCATACACCCGGACAAAAATACCATTAGACTCATGAGAAGTCCTGTTAAAAGGAACTTTTTATTTCGATTTTTCATGCTTCACTATCCTTTATATAGTCTTATATGAACGCGTTATATAAAACGCCATATTTCACTATACAGGACTAGAAAGCTTTTTTCAATTACTCACCGAAAAATTCGCATAATCTTCAATACTAGGATCTTCTTCAACCACTAGCTGATCGATGCGGGCGCTTGGACTCGGAGATTGACGGATAGCATGGATGAATTGCTCGATTTTTTCTTCAGGGCCGACCGCTTCAATATAAACGGAGCCATCCATTTCATTCCGGACAATGCCTGCAACGCCGATAGAGTCAGCTGCCTGTTTGGTGGAATACCTGAACCCCACACCTTGAACATGGCCGGTTACCATCATCTTAATCTTTTTGTGTTCTTCTTCAGTAGCGCCTTTGTTTTTGTACTCAAAAGGAGCAAGTTCTTGTGAAGAAGAGGTGTTTTTTCCAAGTAAACGTTCAAAAAAAGAAACCATTGTGTCGCCTCCGTTCATTCATTGGTGTCTATCTACTATAATTAGTGTACATTTTTTCTCATCTGGACTCCATTAATACGTACATTTCGTTGAAGAGCAATTTCGTGTATAATAGGTTGGAATTCAAGAAGAATAGGAGAATTGTTTCATGGCTAGAACGAAAAAGAGAGGAAGACCCAAAAAGAAAAAAGGTCTTTCGTTGGAATGGATGGGCATCTTATTTATCATGCTCAGTTTTTTTGCCATCACACGTTTCGGCTTTGTCGGCCGGCTCGCGGCAAATGTCTATCGATTTTTTGTGGGGGATACATACCTGGTGGCAGCTGTCACTGCTTTGTTTTACGGCATGTACCTTCTATTTAAAGGAAAAGAACCTAAGCTTGGAAATAAAAAAGTGGTCGGTTTGAGTTTAGTGTATGTGAGTGTACTGATCTGGATGCATGCACGCTTGTTTGGGCCGATTATGAATCCTGAGTTGAATGTTTTGTCAGCAACTTGGCGATTCTTTTTTACAGATTTGTTGACGGATGCCACCGGGCAGGCGTTAGGTGGAGGCATGATTGGAGCTCTCTTATACAGCGCCAGTCATTTCTTGTTCTCCCAAATCGGAACCTACATCATTGCCAGTTTGGTGGCAATCACAGGGATTCTTTTAGTGACGAATGTCTCTTTTCAACAATTGCTCCGGAATATCGATGCTGTCCTCATGCAGTTTTTTGACAGCGTCGCCGCTTCTGTAAAGCAAATGGGATCCTCTTTAAAGCAAAGTTTGACGGTGGAGAAGAAACCGAAAAAGCGAACGGTTGGTTCGAAGAAAAAAGAAAAAGCGGCTACACCGATTGTGGTGGCCCAACAGGATACTGGAGAAGAGCCGGACACTGTGTCTGAGCCGCCAAAAGAAAAGAAAAAAATTACCATCGATACTTTCCAGAAGAACGACCAGGCAACTGCTGCTCTCCCAACCAGAGAAGAACATGCACCTGAGGACAAACAAGAAGAGGCAGAGGTTGATTTTGAAATTACTGCCGAAGAGGAAAATGAGGATTACCAGTTGCCGCCTGTGAATTTGTTGGATAAACGAAAACCGGTGGACCAGTCAGCCGAATATTCCGTCATTGAAAACAATGTTCAAAAACTGGAGGAAACATTTGAAAGTTTCGGCGTGGACGCCAAAGTGACGAAAGCCAATCTCGGTCCGGCTGTCACCAAATATGAAATCCAACCCGCAACAGGGGTTAAAGTCAGCAAGGTGGTCAGTTTGATAGACGATATCGCCTTATCTTTAGCAGCAAAAGACATCCGGATGGAAGCGCCGATTCCAGGCAAGTCTTTGATCGGGATAGAAGTGCCGAACACTCAAACAAGTATGGTCTCTTTCCGTGATGTCATCGAGGGACAGACGAAAAACAGGGAGAAGTTGTTGGAAGTTCCTCTGGGGCGCGGCATCTCTGGGAATGTGGTCATGGCTGATTTGGCGAAAATGCCGCACGCGTTGATTGCAGGAGCAACCGGAAGCGGGAAATCTGTGTGTATCAACGGCATTGTCATCAGCTTATTGATGAAAGCCAAACCCAATGAAGTAAAATTGATGATGATTGACCCTAAAATGGTTGAGTTGAATGTATACAACGGCATCCCTCATCTGTTGACGCCGGTTGTAACAAACCCGAAAAAAGCAGCGCAGGCATTGAACAAAGTTGTGCAGGAGATGGAAAGAAGGTACGAACTTTTTGCAGCTTCGGGAACCAGAAATATGGCCGGGTACAACGCACATATTAAAAAGCACAATGAAGAAACCGGGGAATCCCTGCCGACTCTGCCGTATATCGTTGTTATTGTCGATGAGTTGGCTGACTTGATGATGGTAGCCAGCAATGATGTGGAAGATGCCATCATCCGCCTGGCACAGATGGCTCGTGCAGCTGGAATCCACATGATCTTGGCAACACAGCGGCCAAGTGTGGATGTCATCACCGGAATTATCAAAGCAAACGTCCCTTCCCGTATCGCTTTTTCTGTATCCAGCGGAACAGATTCACGAACAATTTTGGACAGCGTAGGAGCCGAGAAGTTACTTGGGCGCGGGGACATGCTCTACCAACCGATGGGGCAAAACAAACCGACCCGTGTGCAGGGAGCTTTCCTTTCCGACGAAGAGGTGGAAGCGGTCGTATCATTTGTTAAAGAACAACAAGAAGCCAATTATGTCGAAGAAATGATTCCGAAAGACGAACCGCAAACGTCGCCGGCAGAGGCGGAAGACGAGCTGTTTGAAGATGCGGTGAACCTGGTGGTAGAAATGCAGACAGCCAGTATCTCTTTACTGCAGCGCCGGTTTAGAATTGGATACAACCGGGCGGCACGCATCATCGACGAGATGGAAATGAGGGGAATCGTCGGTCCATCCGAAGGAAGCAAACCCCGGGTGGTCAACCTTCAAAAACAAGAAGAACCGGAAGATTAAAGATTCATTAGAAGTCGAATAATTTCGATGAAAAACGGTTTCAAAAATCGGAAATCTCCTTTCTTTTTATAAACGAGAGTGGTAGTATATTCATGAGGATGGATTGGGCAGACCGGTTCATACTACACAATTTATTTGGGGGTTTTTTTAATGAAAAGAAAGAATCTTAAAGCACTCATCGCCTTAGGATTTGCATCCACATTTGTCTTGGCAGCTTGTGGCGGCGGAGCAAGTGACGAGACAGCGGATACTTCTGGAGGGAATACAGACACTTCAGGTGGTTCTTCTGCTGAAGACTTCTCTATCGTTATGGTTACGGACATCGGCGGAGTAGATGACCGGTCATTCAACCAATCTGCATGGGAAGGTATGCAGGCTTGGGGTGAAGAACACGGGAAAGAACAAGGCACGGATGGGTATGCGTACATACAATCCGACGACGATTCCCAAATCACTACGAACTTGAACACGGCTGTTCAAAGTAACTTTGATTTGATTTACGGAATTGGGTTCAAATTGCGACCTGCAATGGCAGAACTTGCTGAACAAAATCCTGATCAAAACTTTGTTCTCATTGACGACGTGATTGAATCTGACAACGTGGCATCTGTTCTATTTAAGGACCACGAAGCTGCGTTCCTTGCTGGTGTAGCAGCTGGAGAAACCACTGAAACAGACCGCGTCGGCTTTGTTGGCGGTGAAAAAAGTGCAGTTATCGACCGCTTTGAAGCCGGTTTTGTTGCTGGTGTAGAAGCTGCTAACCCTGATGCTACTGTTGACGTCCAATATGCTGGCTCATTCGGAGATGCAGCAATGGGTAAACAGTTGGCAGCCGGTATGTACGGTAACGGTGCAGACATTATCTTCCACGCTTCCGGAGACACAGGAAACGGCGTCTTCTCTGAAGCAATTGACCGCATGAACGCTGGATCCGACACTCAATTGTGGGTAATCGGTGTAGACCGTGACCAACAAGAACTAGGAAACTACAGCGGCGGAAACTTGACATTGACTTCTACTTTGAAAGGCGTTGGAACAGCCGTTCATGACATTGCCAATCAAACAATGGAAGGCAACTTCCCAGGCGGACAAGTGACAAACTACGGTTTGGCTGAAGGTGGGGTTGGTTTGACAGAAGGAAACTTGTCTGACGATGTGAAAACATCTATTGATGAATACAGACAACAAATCATCGACGGTGAAATCACTGTTCCTGAAACACCTGGCGAATAATTAAACGTATACCTTGTTCCTCACGTATCTTCACAATTTGTGAAGGAACTGAAAGAGACCGGGGATTGCTCTCCGGTCTCTCTTAATATAACAAGTAATTTTTTTGCCTTCAGCCCGAAAAAGTGTGAAAATGATTTAGAAAAGGAGTGACGAAAAGTGTCTCAAAGGGAAACGGTCATTGAAATGCGTGGCATCACCAAGCAATTTGGTGATTTTAAGGCGAATGACAACATTAATTTGTCTGTTCAAAAAGGAGAAATTCATGCCCTTCTAGGCGAAAACGGTGCTGGAAAGTCTACTTTGATGAATGTTCTTTCCGGTATTTTGGAGCCGACATCAGGTGAAATTTATGTAAATGGAAAAAAAGCAGAAATTGACTCCCCCAATAAAGCCAATCAATTAGGAATTGGAATGGTTCACCAACATTTTATGCTCGTAGATGATTTCACCGTAACGGAAAATATCATCTTAGGCAGCGAAAAAACAAAAGCAGGTGTGATTGACGCCAAGGCTGCCCGAAAAGAAATCCAAGAACTTTCTGATCGGTATGGCTTGATGGTCGATCCTTCGGCACGGGTCGAAGATATATCCGTAGGGATGCAGCAGCGCGCAGAGATTTTGAAGGTTTTGTACCGCGGTGCGGATATCTTGATTTTTGACGAACCGACAGCAGTATTGACACCGCAAGAAATCGATGAGTTGATCAATATCATGCATTCCCTTACAAAAGAAGGGAAATCGATTATATTGATTACCCACAAATTGGATGAAATCAAGCGAGTGGCTGACCGTTGTACGGTTATCCGCAGAGGGAAAAGTATCGGTACGGTCAACGTAGAGGCTACCTCTCAACAAGAGCTGGCCAACATGATGGTCGGTCGTGCGGTTACTTTCAAAGTAGACAAAAAACCGGCTACACCAAAGGAAACGATTCTATCCATCCAAGATTTAGTGGTAAAAGACAACCGCAAACTTGACGCTGTCAAAGGATTAAACTTGGAAGTTAAAGCCGGTGAAGTTGTCGGAATAGCAGGAATCGATGGAAACGGACAATCGGAATTGATCGAAGCGATTTCTGGTCTTCGCCCAGTGGAGAGCGGAAAAATCATTCTTGAAGGCAAAGAGATTCAAAATAAAAAACCAAGAGAAATCACAGAATCTGGATTCGGACACATCCCGGAAGACCGTCACCGTGTCGGCCTTGTACTTCCGATGTCTGTGAAAGAAAACATTGTCCTCCAGACTTATTACCAGGAACCGTTCAGCAAGAATGGAATCTTGAATGATAAGGCAATCGAAGAATACTCTGCGAAATTGGTGGAAGAATTTGATGTTCGGACACAGAGCATCGCCAACCCTGTTGCGTCACTTTCTGGAGGAAACCAGCAAAAAGCCATCATTGCAAGAGAAGTGGACAGGGATCCATCCTTCTTGATAGCGGCACAACCCACTCGTGGATTGGACGTAGGAGCAATTGAATACATCCACAGCCGATTGGTTGAGCAACGCGACAAAGGACGTGCGGTCTTGCTGGTCAGCTTCGAATTAGACGAAATTATGAATGTGTCGGACCGGATTGCGGTTATGTATGAAGGGAAGATTGTCGGAATTGTCCGCCCAGAAGAAACGAACGAAGAAGAGCTGGGACTCTTGATGGCTGGTTCTTCGCTTGAAAAAGCACGGGCAGCGACTCAATCTCCGGACGGAAAGGAGAAGAGATAGATGGACAATAACAAACGCAAAACTTTAAATAACTTAACTGTGCCCCTTCTCTCAGTTTTGTTAGGGTTTTTAATCGCTGGATTTTTGATGCTGGCATTTGGGCAAAATCCTTTAGATGGGTACCGAGCGTTGTTCAACGGCTCATTTGGAAGTCCGTTTTATATCGGAGAAACTTTGAGACAAACGGCACCGTTGATTATGACAGCGTTAGGGTTTGCAGTAGCGAATATTGCCGGTTTCTTTAATATCGGTATTGCAGGTCAAGCGTTGTTAGGCTGGATTTGTTCGGTGTGGTTTGCATTGAGCTTCCCAGACTTGCCTGGATTTCTACTGCTGCCTTTGAGTATGCTTGCAGGAGTTGCGGCAGGAGCACTTTGGGCAGGAATCGCCGGTTTCTTAAGAGCTTACTTCGGGACGAGCGAAGTTATCGTAACCATCATGTTGAACTATGTCGCACTTGATGGCGGGAACTACTTGATTCGGAATGTCATCACTGATTCACGGGATGCTTCTGAACGGATTCCGGAAGCTGCTAATCTGCGGATGGAATGGTTGACAGAACTCACACAAAACTCCACACTTCATTCAGGTATCTTTATCGCACTTATTATGGCTGTAATAATGTGGGTCCTGTTAAGAAAAACCACACTTGGATTTGAAATCCGATCAGTTGGGATGAACCCAAACGCAGCAAAATATGCTGGAATGAGTGCTGAACGAACCATCATCATATCCATGTTGCTCAGTGGAGCGTTGGCTGGTATGGGTGGAGCGATGGAAGGTTTAGGAAACTTCCGGAACATCTTTGTTCAAGGAGCGGTGCCATCATTAGGGTTTGATGGTTTGGCCGTAGCTTTGTTAGGATTGAGCAATCCGTTCGGTATTGTATTGGCTTCTCTATTGTTTGGAGCATTGAAGATCGGTGGAACCAGCATGCCGTTGGCTACCGGTATTCCAATTGAAATTGTAGACATCATCATCGCATTGATCATCTTCTTTGTCGGTGCAAACTATGTCATCCGCTTCTTCATTGATCGCAGATCCAGACAAACAGCAGGTCCGGCAGAAGGACATGCTGCTGATCAAGCGAGCGGAACAACCGAAACCTTAACGGGTACCGGTGAAAAATCATCATCAGAAGACGAGGTGAATCACTAATGGACGTCATGGCAGTTTTACAAAACGTCATCTCCTCTGCTTTGATTTATTCCGCACCCTTGATTTTGACTGCTTTGGGCGGAACCTTTTCTGAACGAAGCGGGGTAGTCAACGTTGGGTTGGAAGGTATCATGGTTATGGGAGCATTTTCTTCTATCGTCTTCAACTTGACATTCGCAGAGCAGTTAGGGGGCGCCACTCCTTGGATTGGAATGTTGCTCGGTGGAGCGATTGGTTTGATCTTTTCTCTCTTCCACGCAGTAGCAACCATCAACTGGAGAGCAGACCACATTATTTCAGGTACGGTAGTCAACCTGTTGGCACCTGCATTGGCAGTCTTTTTGACAAACGTCCTTTACGGAGCACGCCAATCAACCTTTATTTCTCAAAGTTTTGGGTTCCACACATTTCCTTTGTTGTCACGGATCCCAATCATCGGACCGATTTTCTTCAGAAACACGTCACTTCCTGCATATGTAGGAATTTTGATTGCTGTTATCTGCTGGTTCGTTATCTTTAAGACGAAATTCGGACTGCGTTTGCGTTCGGTAGGGGAGCATCCACATGCTGCTGAAACACTCGGAGTGAACGTATACTTGATGAAATACGCAGGTGTATTGTTATCCGGGTTCTTAGGCGGAATGGGCGGTGCCATCCAAGCCCAGGCAATCGCCATCAACTTTTCATCCAACACTATCGCCGGACAAGGGTTTATGGCGATGGCGGCGATGATTTTTGGTAAATGGAACCCGCTTGGTGCAATGGGAGCCGCTATCTTCTTCGGTTTTGCACAAAGTTTGTCGGTTACCGGGAACTACATCCCGCTTATCCGCGACATCCCATCAGTTTGGTTGCAAGTTGCGCCTTACATCATCACAATCTTGGCTTTGGTATTCGTGATTGGTCAATCGCGCGGACCTGCAGCAAACGGGAAAACATACATCAAATCAAAATAAACCAACTGTTCTATCATGCAACAGGGAAGCGACCAACTTTCCTGTTGCATTTTTTTGTCTGCGTGGCGCGCTTTCTTTTTTCAGAAAGATACTATAAGATGATAAAATAGACGATTAGGAACAGGAGAGGATTCAAGCATGGCGGTAAAACTGACCGATGGCGTCACGCTGCATGTGTTGCCTACAAAGAAATTCAAAACCGTGCGCATCAAAATCAAATTAAAAGCGCCGCTCCGAGAAGACAACAGCACTTCACGGACGTTACTGGCAAGTTTGTTGGAAACGAACAGCCAAAAATACCCCACTCAAACAGCGATGAGAAGTGAGTTGTCTCGATTATATGGAGCATCTTTTTATACAGATGTCACAAAAAAAGGAACAGCGCATATTTTGACACTTGATTTGAACGTGGTGAACGACAAGTTTTTGTCTGAATCAGACAGCGTATTGAACCAATCCGTTGCATTTTTGGAAGAAGTGTTGTTCCGTCCAAACGTTCAAGAGGGGGCTTTCCATGAGGAAACATTCAACCGGGAAAGAGAAAATTTAAGAGATGAATATTCCTCTTACTATGACGACAAACAGTTGTATGCGGCGCTTGCGCTTCAAGAACTGTATTTTGACGACCCGGCCCAACAAATTCCGAGCAGGGGAAGGGAAGAGGATTTAGAAAAAATCACTCCTCGTTCGCTGTACATGGACTACCAAAAAATGTTGCAGGAAGATATCGTCGAAATTTTAGTCGTTGGAGATGTGACGGAAGACGAGCTGGCCAAGGCATTTCGAATATTTTCTTTTTCTCCGCGAAAAGAGGCAGGTTCACAGGTGTTTTATGCCGGAAAACAAGGAATGGATAAAAAAGAAAAGACAGAAATCCATCCTGTGGCTCAAGCGAAATTGAATTTGGCATACGACACAGGTGTGTACTACCACGCTGAAAACTACTATGCCGGTCAAGTATTTAATGGATTGTTCGGCGGGTATCCGCATTCCAAATTGTTCACGAATGTGCGCGAAAAAGAAAGCCTAGCGTATTATGCATCCAGTTTTATGGACACGTTCAGAGGGACAATGACCGTTGAAACGGGAATTGAAGGAATGGATGCTCCCAAAGTCGAACGAATCATTGCTCAGCAATTAGAAGAGATGCAAAACGGATTGTTTGAAGAGGAAGCCTTTTTGCAAACTAAAGAAATGTTGAAAAACGGCTTATACCAATCGGAAGACAGCCCGGGCGGTTACTTGGAGCGTGTTTATGCCAACATAATTGCTAAAGGCAGTATTATCCCGCTCGATGAATGGATTGAAAAAATTGATCGAGTAACCAAAGCGGATGTTCAGGATGTAGCTCAAAACATCTCGCTTAAAGCACGTTTCTTATTGAAAGGGGAGAGCGATTGATGGAAATAAAAAGATACGAGCAGTTGGATGAAGTACTGTATACCGACAAGCTGGAAAACGGCCTGACCATCAAACTTCTTCCTAAAAAAGGATTTCATAAAACTTTTGCCTTGTTCAGTACGGATTACGGTTCAATCGATAATGAGTTCATACCACTGGGAGAAAATGCGCAAATCCGCGTGCCGGATGGGATTGCTCATTTTTTGGAACATAAATTATTTGAAAAAGAAGAAGGCGATGTGTTCCAAGTTTTTGGAAAATACGGAGCCTCTGCCAATGCCTTTACAAGTTTTTCAAAAACAGCGTATTTATTTTCCAGCACAAACCGCGTCAAAGACAATCTGGAGACTCTGTTGGATTTTGTTCAAGAACCGTATTTCACAGACAAAACAGTGGAAAAAGAAAAAGGAATCATTGCACAGGAGATCCGGATGTACGATGACAGCCCGGATTGGCGGCTGTTGTTTGGTCTGCTGGAAAATTTATATCCCAACCATCCTGCCAATACGGATATTGCAGGGACCGTTGACAGTATCCAGCAGATCACTTCAGAATTGTTGTATACATGCTACCGGACATTCTATCATCCAGGAAATATGACGTTGACAGTGATTGGAAATATCGATCCCGAGGAAGTACACGGCTGGATTCAAGCCAACCAATCGAAAAAAGAATTTCCGCCATTCACTGCCATTCAACGCTTTTTGCCGGGAACAGAACTGGAAAACGTTGAACCATTCCGCTCAATTGAAATGCCGGTTAACCGTCCGAAAGCAATCGTAGGAATTAAAGGAACCCGTCCTCACAAAGAAGATGCATCTGACTTGCGGTTCCGAATTGGAATGGATCTATTGTTGAAAATGTTGTTTGGCCCGACGTCAGCCAACTACTTAAAATTGTATGACTCAGGTTTGATCGACGACAGTTTTTCTTATGAATTCAGTTATGAGCGTTCATTTGATTTTCTCAGTGTAGGAGGAGACACAAAAGATCCAGACGGGTTGACGGATGTGCTGAAAGAAATTTTGTTGAGTGCGAAAAACAGCCCTGAAATGACAGAAGAGAACTTTGAGCTGGTCAAAAAACGCAGCATCGGACAAATGTTACAAGCGATGAATTCGATTGAGTATCTTGCCCATCAGTTTATTGAGGCAGACTATGGAGAAGCGAACGTGTTTGATATTGTTCCGATCATGGAAGACATCACATTGGAAGAGTTGCAAGAACTGGCCGATTGCTATATGAAAGCGCCGGTGCTGTCTGCGTTCCATATCTTGCCCCGAGGTGAAGACCAGTGAAGGCAGCATTGATTATGGGCGCGAGTGGAGACATAGGGTCAGCTGTGGCCCGGCTGTTGGCTGAAGAGGGGTGGTCACTTTATCTACATGCTTATTCACGCTTGGATACCGTCGAAGAAATGAGAGAAGAATTTCAAACCCGTTACCCTCGGCAGGACTTTTTTTCTCTGCAAATGGATATGAACGACGAAACACAGGTCATGCCCTTCATAAAGCAACTCTTTTCGTTGGATGCGGTGGTATTTGCAAGCGGATATACACACTATGGTCTGCTTGAAGAAATCACATCAGAAGACATGGACCGGCTGTGGCAGGTTCATGTGAAAACCCCGGTCTTGCTTCTCCAGCAACTGCAGTCCAAATTGGCGCAGTCGCAGAGCGGACGAGTCGTGTTCATCAGTTCGGTATACGGCGAAATAGGAAGCCCGTTAGAAGTCATGTACAGCACAGTTAAAGGCGCTCAATTGGCGTTTGTGAAAGCCTACAGCAAAGAAGTGGCCAGCATGGGCATTACAGTGAATGCTGTCTCTCCGGGAGCGATTGACACCAAAATGAATCGTTTTCTTTCTCCAGATGAACACGATTCACTGACTTCCGTTATTCCATTAGGACGTATGGGGACAGCTGAAGAAGCAGGAATATGGGTGAAACACTTATTGTCAAAAGACAGCGGCTACGTGACCGGTCAGTCCATTATTGTGAGTGGTGGTTGGCTGACGTAAAGGATAAACAGTCACTATTCGTTGTAAACAAATTATCAGGCCCACTATACGCAAGGGTTGAATTGTGGTATAATTCTTATGATATGGTTTTTTACTCGTAACAATGAGAACGGGCAGGTGACAAGATGAACGAAGTAGGCGAGAAGCTTAAAGAAGCACGAAAAGAAAAAGGTTATACACTGGACGATTTGCAACAAATTACAAAGATTCAAAAGCGGTATCTGGTTGCGATTGAAGAAGGTAATTTGGATTCTTTGCCAGGGAATTTTTATGCGCGTGCGTTCATTAAGCAGTATGCCGATACAGTGGGGTTGGATGGCGACAAGTTACTGGAAGAATATACAGACTACATTCCCAGCCCGAATGATAGAAATTACACAAAAAAAATTGCGACCACTCAAACCCGGTCCCGCAGTAAACAAAATGATTGGTTGACAAATGCGCAAGAGAATTTGCCGGTTATATTGATTATTGTCTTGGTGTTAGCTATCATCATCGCCATTTATGCGGCAATTGTCCAGAACGATTCCGGCTCAAACGAAGCCAGAATTGTCGAGAATGGAACCAACAGTGTTCAAATCGCGACCAATGCGGACATTCAAAACCAACAAGAAGAAACAGACACAGCTGCTGAAGAAGATACATCGGAAGAAACGAAAGATACTTCTAAAGAAGCAGATGAAGAAGAAACTGCAGCAGAACAAACTGTCGAAGTGGAAGAAGCATCGCAGAACACAGCTACTTTTGCCGTGTCTGGAAGCATGGAAGAAGAACACACATTGACATTGAGGGCTGAAAACGATGCTTCTTGGGTCAGTGTAGAAGCAGATGGTACGGTGTTGGATCAAGGAACCATCGAATCGGGAGGTTCCATGGAAGTAACCCTTCCTGCAGGTACGGAGAGTGCCTTTGTGGTGGTGGGGAATGCTCCGGAGACAACGTTGGAGTTGAATGGAGAAGAGTTTTCCACACCGTCTGAAACCGATGCGATTTCCCAACGGTTGACGATTCAATTTTCAGAATAAAAGGACAACACAGCAGTATTTGGAGCTGGGTTAGTCAATAAACCTAGAGAGAAAAGGCTGTTCAACTTGAACACTGAAATCAGTTTGAATAGCGGAGGAGGATGGAAGGGTGAACTTACCGAACAAACTGACAGTTTTGAGAATTGTCATGATTCCCGTGTTCATGGCTGTAGTTCTGATTCCTTTTGAATGGGGAAGCATAGAAGCGTTGGACTCGGAGATTAATGTGCGCCTCCTTGTTGGAGCAATTATTTTTGCAGTTGCCAGTATAACGGACTGGCTGGATGGTGTTATCGCACGTAAATATGGGTTGGTAACCAACTTTGGGAAGTTTGCGGATCCTTTAGCGGACAAAATGTTGGTGATGACCGCTTTTATTGTTTTGGTAGGACTGAATTTGGCTCCTTCCTGGGTGATTGCCATTATTGTCTGCCGAGAGTTGGCTGTAACGGGTTTGCGCCTGATTCTGGTGGAGCAGGGCGGCGAAGTGATGGCTGCTGCTTGGCCGGGAAAAATCAAGACCAACACGCAAATGTGGGCAATTATTTTACTGTTGATAGATAATTATCCATTTGCATGGACAGGCATCCCTGTAGCGACTATTATGTTGTATGTATGTTTGTTCTTCACCTTTTATTCAGGTGTAGATTACTTCTACAAGAGCCGTCATATTTTCAGAGATTCATTTTAAGCCAACCACACAAACAAGCTTGGATTTCGTTGAAACAAAAAACGGAATCCAAGTTTTTGTTTTACCCAAAAGACGATATTGAAACAGCGTCCTCTTCGTTTTGCAGGAAGGGGATGTGGTAAACTGTGGGTAACAAAAAAATGGGAACGAGTTCAAAATGCGTATCTTAATGGTGGAGGGAAAGAAATGAAAGCTGAAATCATTTCAGTAGGATCAAAATTATTGAGAGGCCAAATAGCAAATGTGGATGCCGAGTTTTTGTCCCGGCAGTTGACGGCTTTAGGGATGATAGTGGAGCAATGCACTATGATTGGCCACGACTCCGAAAAATTAAAAGAAGCAGTCCGTAAAGCAGAAGAGCGGGCGGAGTTGATTGTGGTTTCCGGAGGTTTGGGCCCGTCGGACGACGACATTACAAAAACTGCCCTTTCTGAATACTTGGAAGTGCCGTTAGTGTTGGACCGGGAAACTGAAGACAGAATTATCACGTATCATAAAAATTCGGATTTTACGATGCCCGAGAACAATCAACTTCAAGCATTGGTTTTTCAAGGTTCTGTACCGTTGCAGAACGTCACAGGCCTTGCAGCAGGGATGTTTTACCAAACAGACAACCATGCGTATCTCTTGGTTCCAGGCCCCTTTGATGAACTGAAACCGATGTTTGAGAAAGAAATTCGTCCGCTGCTGATTGACCGATTAGTGGAGGAAAACGCAGTAGCGTCACGTACGTTGCGCTTTTATGGGTTGACTGAAGCGCAGATGAACAAAGAGCTGGAAGACATTGTACAAGAAAACGAAAACCCTGTGCTGATCGTTCTCCCAGAAGGAGAGGAAATGACCGCCGAATTGACTGCAAGAGCAGAAACAGAAGATGCAGCTGAACAACTACTTCAAAAAGCGGAGGACACGATTCGACAACGCATCGGTGACTTTTTCTTCGGATATGGCCAGGAGACGTTATTTGAAGTAGTGAAAGAATTGTTGAAGGAAAAAAACTTGACGATTACTGCAGCGGAAAGCTTAACAGGCGGCGCTTTTTTGAGCGCTCTCTCAAGTGAATTGGAAGCTGGAATGATTTTTGAAGGAGGGGTTGTCACTTATAGCTCAGAGATGAAGAATCAAGTGCTTGGAGTTCCTAAAGAAACCATCGAAACGTATGGAGTGGTCAGTGCGCAGTGTGCTGTTGAAATGGCAGAAAAAGCCAGGGAAATGTTTCAAGCGGATATCGGGGTCTCCTTGACAGGGGCGGCGGGTCCTTCTTCTTTGGAAGGTCAGATTCCCGGCACCGTTTGGATTGGGTTGGCAGAAAAAGGACAGGAAACCTTTGCGAAGCACTACCATTTTGCTTATAAACGCAACAAAAACCGACGACAAGCTGTGATGTCCGCCATGCAACTGGTACATGCCGTGTTGAAGGATGAAGAAATCGAGGACAAAGTACTGATGGATCATGAAGCAGGCTAGAACAAATAAAACAGCTGTTTACGGCAGACAGATATAAGAATTTATAGAACGAATAAGGGTTCAAAATAAGACTTTCCTAACTAAAATAAAGCGAACTTTTGTTCGTTTTGTTCTTGCTTTTTCAAGCTAAAAAAGCTACTATTAGTATGAAGCTTGAAAGAGACGCAGCGGTACTGAGACGAGATAGATATCTAGGAGGAACAAGATTTATGGCAGATGAACGTGCAAAAGCGCTGGAAGCAGCGATGAAAAAAATCGAAAAAAACTATGGAAAAGGCTCCATCATGAAAATGGGTGAGCAGCTTGATGCGCAAGTGGCGACCGTTCCAAGTGGTTCCCTTGCACTGGATGTGGCATTAGGTGTCGGTGGATACCCAAGAGGCCGGATTATTGAAGTATACGGACCGGAAAGTTCCGGTAAAACCACCGTTGCCCTTCACGCTATTGCGTCTGTTCAAAAAAATGGCGGTACAGCTGCTTTTATTGATGCAGAGCATGCATTGGATCCAAAATATGCCCAAGCACTGGGAGTCAATATTGACGAACTATTGTTGTCACAGCCGGATACAGGCGAACAAGGATTGGAAATTGCGGATGCGCTGGTTTCCAGTGGCGCGATAGATATCGTTGTAGTGGACTCTGTTGCTGCTTTGACTCCAAGAGCGGAAATTGAAGGCGAAATGGGAGATTCTCACATGGGTCTTCAAGCACGCCTGATGTCCCAAGCATTGCGTAAACTTTCTGGATCCATCAATAAAACGAAGACAATTGCGATTTTCATTAACCAAATCCGGGAGAAAATCGGTATCATTTTCGGTAACCCAGAAACCACTCCAGGTGGACGTGCGTTGAAGTTCTACTCTACTGTCCGGATGGAAGTAAGAAGAGCAGAAAGCATTAAACAGGGTACTGAAATCATGGGAAACCGTACAAAAATCAAAGTAGTAAAAAACAAAGTTGCACCTCCGTTTAGAACAGCAGAAATAGACATCATGTATGGACAAGGGATCTCCCAAGTCGGTGAACTAGTGGACATGGCGGCTGAGAAAGACATCATCACCAAAGCCGGTTCATGGTACTCCTATGGCGAAGAACGAATCGGCCAAGGAAGAGAAAATGCCAAACAATACTTCGAGGAGCATCCGGAATTCCGTAACGAGATTGAACGGAAGGTTCGCGTGGCTTACGGTATTGAAGAGCCGAGCGCTGAAGAAACAGCTGCTGAATCCCAATCGGAAGATGCAGCTCAAGAAGAATTGGAAATTTAACATCGGTTCAATAGTGAAAAAATCGGAAGAAGAGGTTTCGTCCTCTCATCCGATTTTTTTATTGTGTCAAATAACTGCAATTTTATTGTCACATTTTGTGTCTGGAGGGCAATTGTGGTTGACAGAACTCGTTTGGAGCTTTAAAATTGGGATATCGCTTGCTGTATACTATGAAAGTGGTTTACGGCAAGAAATTAAAGAGTTAGTTGATTGATCGAACAGCTTGAAAACTAGGTATTCGTTGGTTGGGTAAAGGAATACTTTAGTTGTATGATTACAGATATAGTATCTGTTGAAAAAAAGAATAATGATACGGAGGTGAACAAATGGATTTTATTTCAATAGCCTTCGCTATCGTTACTTTATTGATCGGTTTAATTGCAGGTTTTTTCATCAGTAAATCCAACTATGAAAAACGATTGACTGATTCAAGGAATACAGCTGAAAAAATTGTTGAAGAAGCGAACAAAGAAGCTGAAACCTTAAAAAAGGAAGCGTTGTTGGAGGCAAAAGAAGAAATCCATGCTTATCGTACCGAAGTTGAGGCTGAGCTCAAAGAAAGACGTGCAGAAGTCAGCCGTCAAGAAAACCGCCTTGATCAACGGGAAGATAATTTGGACCAAAAGAGTCAAACCCTGGATAAGAGAGAATCAACCCTTCAATCCAAGGAAGACCGCTTAAGTGCACGACAGAAAAGAGTGGAAGAACTCGAGCAAAAAGCGGAAGACTTGGTTGAACAACAGCAAAAAATGTTGGAGAGAATTGCGGAGATGACCCGCGATGAAGCACGACAAAAACTGCTGGAAGAGACCGAACAAGAGTTGGCTCATGAAACAGCTGTCTTGGTCAAACAGTACGAAGAGAACATGAAAAAAGACGCTGACCGGAAAGCGCGCAATTTAATTGTGCAAGCCATCCAGCGAAGCGCTGCAGACCAAGTATCAGAAGCAACTGTTTCAGTGGTGCACTTGCCGAATGACGATATGAAAGGCCGGATCATTGGACGAGAAGGCCGAAACATTCGAGCGTTGGAATCTTTGACGGGGATGGATTTGATTATCGATGACACCCCGGAAGCGGTCGTGTTGAGCGGATTCGACCCGGTTCGACGGGAAATCGCCAAAATGTCATTGGACAAGCTGATTCAAGATGGACGGATCCATCCGGGAAGAATCGAAGAAGTAGTGGAAAAATCCCGGAAAGAAATGGACGACCGTATCCGTGAAATCGGAGAAGAAGCCATCTTTGAATTGGGCATTCACTCGCTCCATCCAGATTTGATTAAAATTCTCGGACGCCTGCACTTCCGTACCAGCTACGGACAAAATGTATTGCAGCATTCCATTGAAGTTGCCAAAATGGCTGGAATATTGGCAGCCGAATTGGGTGAAGATGTGACGTTGGCCAAACGTGCCGGATTGTTACACGATATCGGGAAAGCATTGGACAGCGAAGTGGAAGGTTCCCACGTAGAAATTGGCGCAGAAATCGCCATGAGATACAAAGAGCCAGAAACGGTCATCGATACGATAGCATCCCACCACGGAGATGTTCCTGCGAAGACAGTCATTGCTGTGATTGTGGAAGCGGCAGACACCATTTCTTCAGCCCGTCCAGGTGCGCGCAGCGAGTCTTTGGAGCATTACCTGCGTAGATTGGAAGCCTTGGAGTCTATCTCTAATAGTTTCTCTGGTGTAAAACAAAGTTACGCCATCCAAGCGGGAAGAGAGATTCGGATTGTGGTCAAACCAGAAGAAATCGATGACGCTGCAGCAACGAAGCTTGCGAGAGACGTTCGTAAAAAGATTGAAAATGAAATGGATTATCCAGGCCATATTAAAGTAACGGTTATACGCGAAACGAGAGCAATTGAATACGCGAAGTAAACATGTATTATCAGAACTGAAACAACCAATTTTCCGGGTTCTATGTCAAATAGTGTTGGTGAGCCTATTGAGAGGTCAAAGTGAATTCGTCACTTTGACCTCTTTTTTTCATTAAGCTACTTCTTCGTCTTCGAATGTCAACGGCCTTGGTTGGTGACGGGACACCGTTAATTTGTAACTGATCAAAATTCTGGCCCGTAAGTTGTAAAAGTTCCGGTACCCATACCCCGATCGTTTGATATTTTTGATTTTATTATTCATTCCTTCAATCGCTCCATTTGACAGGGTATACGTGAACGCATGCCGAATGGATTCGCGGTAGGTTTCCATTGTTTG
>NZ_AUCD01000027.1:6972-24744 GCF_000429585.1 Atopococcus tabaci DSM 17538 | reverse complement strand
AACGGTACGTTTCATTGTTTTCTGTATATCGTATCCTTTTTCTTTATAAGTATGAATTAATTCCAAATCAATCATCTCGATTGCTTTGGAAACCAGCTCACACATGACTTTTGGAAGGTATTGATCTAATCGTATTTCACTGTCTAATAATGTTTCAGAATCCTTTAATATACTGGCAATTTCTGCTATAATTTGATTCATAAGAAGACCTCTTTTCTGGATTTGTGGTTATCTCTAGATTAAGGGTCTTCTTCCTTTTTGTCTACTTTAATTTCTTACCCTACTATTTTACTTTCCGACAACTATTTTACACATAGAAGGGGGGCTGCTGTTTGTTAAACAGTTACCGCACCATTAAAGAAAACGGCATTCATGAGATTGTTATCCGCAAATCGCGCTTCATCTGTCACCTCCAGCGGACCGAGTCGGAAGAAGACGCTTTGGCGTTTATCGAGTCCGTCAAAAAAGAACATTGGAAGGCCACCCATAACTGTTCCGCTTATTTGATCGGCGAGCGGGATGAAATCCAGCGGGCCCACGACGACGGCGAACCAAGCGGCACTGCCGGGGTGCCGATGCTGGAAGTATTGAAAAAAAATGAATTAAAAGACGTGACAGCAGTGGTCACACGTTATTTCGGCGGCATCAAGTTGGGAGCCGGCGGGTTGATCCGGGCATACAGCGGTTCTGTCAGCGAGGCATTGAAAGAAATCGGGATTGTGGAGCGGCGTCTGCAGCAAGAGATCCGTCTGACGGTTGCCTACCCATTGAGCGGAAAACTTGAAAATTCTCTCCGAGAATCGGAATATACGCTTAAAGATACGGAGTATACCGATAAAGTGACTTTTGTGTGTTTGGTTGATGAGGAAGATATCAATCGTTTCAAAGACGAAACCACAGACTGGCTTAGCGCTCAGGGCGAGTATGCTTTAGGCGAAAAACGATACACCGAATACCCGCTGCCTTCTTAAATTCATACACGGCAAAAGAAATTCCGGGACACCTCGGAGTTTCTTTTTTTCTTGAAAAACAAAAATGACCACTTCATTTTATTCCTCCAGAATTCCCTTGACACACCGAAAATTGAACAAGATAATGGAAGATGACATGTAAAAAATACAAATTATCTGTTCCGAGCCAATATGAGAAAGAAGGTACCTGGAGTGAAGCCCTCTTCAAAGCCATCAAGAAGAAGAAAATTAAACACTGAAAAACGTAAAAAAAGAGAAAAAATCATCTTATCCATCATGATTCCCATCATGGTTTTGATTTTGGGCATCAGCGTGTACGGGGCCAAGCTATTGGCCACAGCAAACCAGACCGCCCAGCAGTCCTACCATGAGATTGAGCACAACCGGGCAGCGGACGTCAATCCGATTGAGGACCCGGTTTCCTTTCTTTTGATCGGTGTGGACGACAACGAGGACAGAAACTTAGGGAGCTCACGGGCAGACTCCCTTATCTACGCCACTTTCAATCCCAAGACCGGTGCCGTCAATACGGTGAGCATCCCACGTGATACATACACCGGCATCATCAAGGACGAAACGCTCTTGGAATACAACCGGATCAATACGTCTTACACCGCCGGCGAAGAACAAGCCACCATCGAAACGGTGGAAAACCTATTGCAAAATCCGATCCACTATTACGCCACCTTTGATTTCGACGCCTTCATGGACATCATCGATGCTTTGGGCGGAATTGAAGTAAATGTGCCGATTACGTTCTCTGAACAGGACTCGACCGGAAAACCCAACCAAATACATTTGGAAAAAGGCTGGCAGACGCTGAACAGTGAAGAAGCCCTGGCATTGGCACGGACCCGCAAGATCGACAACGACATCAAACGCGGAGAAAGGCAGCAGTTGATCATCGAAGCCATCATCAAAAAAGCGTTGAGCTTTGGCTCCATCCCACAGTACACCAATGTGATCGAAGCTGTGGGGAACAACCTGCGGACAAACATGGAATTGAAAGATATGTTCGCCGTTATCCGGGCAGGGATGAAAAATTCCCTCACCATTCAGACACACACGTTTGAGTGGCAGCCGCTCACCCGATACGGTGCCAGCATGGTACAGCTTGATGAAGCCAGTTTGGCAGATATCCAATCAACTTTCAGGCAGTCGTTGAATTCACAATCCCAATTGGTAGAAGAAACACCGAAAGAAGAAGCGGAATAAGAAAAAACGTGGAACGGACAATCCCTTGTCTGTTCCACGTTTTTATTTGTCATGCGGCGTACGGTTCAATTTATGCCCGAACTCACGCAGCACACGGATCAGCGGCTGGCGTTCTTCCCCCACCAGTCCAATTATTTCCACAAACAACTCAATCCCCAAAAGCAGCCCCATTGTCAACAAGATACCCCCCCAGAATGTGGAAAAGTTATAGAGCAGAGCAATGATGGAAAATATGCCCGCCAAGCAGTAAATGGCTAAAACCGTCTGCCGATGGGACAGTCCGAGAGACATTAAGCGGTGGTGAATGTGGTGCTTGTCTGCGCGGGAGAGAGCTTGTTTGTTTAAAAAACGACGAATCATTGCGTATAATGTATCTGTAATAGGAATGCCGAGAATGACAATCGGCAGAATCAAGGAAATGATGGTGGCGTTTTTCAAGCCTTGCAAAGAAAAGATGCCGATCATATACCCCAAAAACAACGCCCCGGCATCCCCCAGAAAAATGCTGGCCGGGTGAAAATTATACGGCCAAAAACCTGCAATAGCTGCAACCAGCACAAAAATCATGACGGACACAGATACATCTTCTATCGTCAAAAAGAAAAAACCGATAATCCCCATGGTGGTCAGCGCAATCATGGATATACCCGAAGCCAGCCCATCCAATCCATCAATCAAATTGATGGCGTTTGTGAATGCCGCAATCCACAGCAGCGTCAACGGCAGGCTCCATACCCCAAATGTAATCATCCCGATTCCCGGAAGCGTCATGGTTTCCAAACGAATATCCCCCGCGTAATAGGCAATCAATCCAGCTAGTAAAATCCCGATCATCTTCACTTTTGGAGAAAGTTCTTTTCTGTCATCCACCAACCCGAGGAGAAAAACCATCAACGCACCGAGAAAAATCGGCACCAACCGCGCCCGCGGAATAGGTAGGAGAAAGAAAAGGGCGGCGAAGTATGGAAGGAATATGGCCACTCCTCCACTGGTGGGCATTTTATTTATATTTACACGACGTTCATTAGGAGCGTCCATCGCCCCCGTTTTCACGGCCAGTCGTTTAACGAGCGGTGTCAACACTAATGTCCCCAGTATGGTCGCAATACAGACCAGCAGAACCAAATACATATTATACAAATCGCAGCAGCTTCTTTCCTTTGTTTTACTTTGATGCCATGCCGATGTTTTGTGGACCGGCAGACAAACTCAAAACTGTCTTATCTATTTACACACTCTGGCGCATCGAGCCGCCGAGCTTCTTTTCAATTATACCAAAGGAACTTTCCACAATTCAATTGCACTGAGTGATTCAATCCACTAAAATGAACACAATACATTCGAAAAGAGGCCCACCATGAGAGCTCAAAATAAATCATCCAAGAAAAAAAAGAACTGGTATGTATGGACGAAGCGTATACTGATTGCTTTGACTGTCCTCCTCCCACTGGGATTTGGCATTCTGGCAGGATATTACGGACATCAACTGGAATCGTTTTTCACAGAAATTCAAGGAGAAGAACAAGAACCCGAATTGGGACACGGCGTTACGGACGAAATGCTGCGAAACGGACAGCCGTTCTCTGTATTACTTCTTGGAGTGGATGAGCGCGAAGGTGACGTAGGACGGGCGGACACCATGATGGTTGCCACCGTCAATCCTGAACAAGGAAACGTCAAATTGGTTTCCATACCCCGCGACACCCTCATCGAGCTTCCGGGGACAAACGGGCAATTAGATAAAATCAATGCCACGTATGCATATGATGGTACTCCATATGTGATTGAAACGGTCGAAGACTACCTGGAAATCCCTATTACGTTCTATGCTCAAATCAACTTCCAAGGTTTGGTCGATTTGGTGGACGCAGTCGGCGGCATCACTGTTGACTCTGATTTAGCCTTTAAAGTTCAAGACAGCGAAGAAAACAGCAACGCCATTGAAATCAAAGAAGGCGTACAACAGCTGAACGGCGAAGAAGCCCTCGGATATGCACGGATGCGGAAAGAAGACCCCCGTGGTGACTGGGGCCGGCAAGAACGGCAGCGAGAAGTGATCCAATCATTGATGAATGAATTGATTTCTTTGAAGACCTTCGCCAACTTCAACCCCATTTTGCGTGCCATAGCGCCTAATTTGGAAACCAACCTCCAGTCAAACCAAATGTGGGCTATTGCCAGGAAGTACCGTCACACGACTCAAAACATCGACACATTGACTTTAGACGGAGCTGCGGATTACATCTACTTCCCAGCATACGGACAGGAAGTGTATGTTTGGGTTCCGCATGAAGAAGTATTGACTAGCATTCAAACAAAACTGCAAACGCACCTCGAACTGGACGAGAGTACGGAGTCATCCGAAACGACTTCCTCTTCCGTCGACACGAGTGCAGAGTGAGAACACTCATCTAAAAAACGAGGCCGGAATATTTCCCGGCCTCGTTTTTTTCCCGCATCTCGTCAGAGAGCTTTCACCTCTTCTTGCTGTTTTCTGGACTGTTTGGCTGCCAATGACACAAAAAAGATGTGCAGAGCATGAAACACAAGAGCGATTAAAAAAGCCGGGACATAAGATCCGCTGAAGTCGTACACATATCCTACCAGCGACAACGAGAAGGCGCCGCCGATACTCAGCGCGAATGATATGCCGGGATACACTTTCCCATAATTAACTGTCCTAAAAAATTCCCGAGTCAACAGTGTGATGCCGACAACCGGAACGGAATACACGGTTCCAAAGAGAAAAGAAAATGCAACCAACGAGAAGGCATTAGGAGCTGTGAGTAGCGCCAGTATAGAAAGCGCATTCAAAACAATCATGGAGATTGTGACTTTCAGCGTCCCAATCCGATCGCTGAGCCACCCTGCAAGCAACTAAAATCCAATGTTTCCCAGCATAGCTGCTGAGAGCATCACCCCGCCTACAGCAGTGCCGTAACGGATGGTTTCGGCGTATCCCGGAAAGTGTTGGGGAATCCCGGTTATGGCTGTATGTAACACACCAAACCCTAACAGTAAAAAGAACACAGACGACTGAATCTCTCCTGTTTGTACTGGTTGTCGGGAAGTATTGTTCTTCTCTTCCGTTCCGATAGTGTCTCCATATGGCAGGAAACCATTTTTTTGCGGCTGCAGTGAAAAGGAGAAAAGCAAAGCGGGTGCGCACGCTGCAAGCATCAACAGACCCATGACGATATAAGCAGTCTGCCAGCCGACTGATTCGATGAGTTTGGCTAAAAGCGGCGAGAAGACGGCCCCTGCGACCCCGGTGAAGCTGAATACCACACTGGTGACCAGTCCATGGTGTTTCTCAAACCACTCATTAAGAATCATCGTCACCGGGACCATGGAAAACAGCCCGGCCCCGACGCCTCTTAAAGTTCCCAAAATAAAAAAGATAGGCAAGGAACGCGCAGCCCCCATCATAATTGTGGACCCAACCGCCATCGTTACCCCGACAAAAAGAAGCAGTTTCAACGGATACTTTCTCATGAATGCCGGCATAAACAATGATATAACCGCTGTTCCGATTAAAGTCAATGTGGCATGCATCGAGAACGTTCCGCGCAGTACTCCTAAACTTTCCGCCACGGGGGTAAAGAACACTCCCCCTGCGTTCACCGGGATACCGACCGACCCGACCGCCAATCCACAGCATATTGCTGCTACCAACCAGTGTCTAAGACTTTTGTTTGGGTGTGCCATTTTTGTCCCTCACCTATCCTTCCTATTCAGTTGTCTGTTCTTTAGCGTTTCTTATCGCCCGAGCCTTCCACGTAAAACTCAAATCGTTCGCCTGCATACTGGGTCCGTACATATTCAAAGGGAGTATTGTCTTTGCTGTAACTCACTTGGCGCAAGCGCAAAATCGCTTCTCCACGTTTCATGTCCAACAGTTCCGCCACTCTTTCAGAAGCTAGGGTTGCGGAGATGGTTTGTTCCGCCCGCTCCAAACTGATTCCTTTCTCCGTTTCCAACGTATGGTACAACGATTGCGTGACTTGTTTTTTGCTTAGTGACGAAACCATATGATACGGAATGGACGCCACTTCCAAACAGATGGGTGTGCCGTCCGCATAACGAATCCGTTCCATCTGCAGCACTTCGGCATTTTCCTCCAGATGCAGTTTTTCTGCCTCGCTGTTACTGGCAGGTTTGACATGATAGGATACCACTTTGCTGGACGGCTTTTGGCCTTGCTGCGAAATGATTTCGGTGAAGCTTTGGAATGTGCTCATTTTTTCTTGCACTTTTTCCGCCGATACGAACGTCCCCGCTCCGACCCGTCGCTCTAAAATCCCTTCTTCAACGAGCGTCTGGACTGCCTGCCGGACCGTCATCCGGCTGACATCGAACCGGATGGCCAAATCGCGTTCAGAAGGAATCCGGTCGCCGACTTTCCAATACCCGTCGTGGATCATTTCATGTAATTGATTGTGAATCTGAATATAAATAGGGGTTCGTTTCTGCATTGAACCTCCTCCTCTTCATTCGTTCAGGCGTTTTGCTGCTTCTTCGTCCAAGATAAGAGTGACGTTGTCGTGCTTCTGCAGCACACTGGCCGGTACCTCTTCCGTGACAGGTCCTTTGACTGTTTGATAAATGGCATCGGCTTTGTTTTCACCGAAAGCCATCAAAATGATTTTCTTCGCCTGCATGATGGAAGCAATCCCCATGGTGTATGCCTGTGTTGGAACATCTTCAATTGAATCAAAGAATCTTTTGTTGTCATTGATTGTTTCTTGAGTGAGGTTGACCTTATGGGTAGTGGAGTTGAACGGCGTGCCCGGTTCGTTGAATCCAATATGGGCGTTGCCTCCTATGCCGAGAATCTGCACATCAACTGGGTGTTCTTTGATGATTTCATCGTATTCTTTGATGGCTGTTTCTTCATCGGCCATTCCATCCGGCAGATAGCTTTTCTTGAATGGTTTTTTGGAAAACAAATGCTCTTCCATAAAATAGTGGTAACTTTGCGGATGGTCTGCTGGAAGACCAACGTATTCATCCAAGTTGACGGAAATTTTATCGGAAAAATCCAAGTCGCTTTCCCGGATGAGTTGGTACAACCCTTCCGGCGTGCTGCCCGTGGCCAATCCAAATACTTGGGCATTCTCTTCTTCCACTGCCTTTTTGATCAAGTCAAAAGCGGCCAGGCTTCCTTCTTGCGGGTTCTTTGTAATAATGATTTCCATTCTGATTCCTCCTAAAATGTATTTTGCTGTTGCTTGCCTTACGATACGTTGATTACACGTCCGTAAGAAATTGTGCGTTTTACATTCAACTCTTTATCCAACAACACCATATCGGCATCTTTTCCTGGAGCGATGCCGCCCTTTTTCTCCAAACCAAATTCACGGGCTTGGTTCACAGAGGTCATCTTCACCGCTTCTTCCGTTGTACAGCCGGTGAAGTTCAAGATGTTTCTCACGGCATCCGGGTACGTCAACACACTTCCGGCCAAACTGCCGTTTTTCAAACGAGCTTGTTTATCTTTGACGATCACTTTCTGCCCGCCAAGTTCACTTTCCCCTTCCGGTATACCTTTGGCGCGCATCGCATCGGTAATCACTTCAATCCGGTCGGCTCCTTTGACCAAATACGCCAGCCGCACCATGTCCGGAGTGATGTGGAAGCCGTCCACAATCATCTCCACATACACGCCGGCTTCCAACAGTCCGTGACCGGTCACGCCTGGTTCGCGGTGATGCAGCCCTCTTTGAGCATTATACAAATGCGTGATGTGCGTCGCCTGGGATTGTTTCATCTCTTCACGCGTGGCATTTGTATGCCCCGCAGACAACACAATGCCTGCTTCTTTGCAGTACTCTTCGAACGCTTTGGCTTCTCCGGTTTCCGGTGCATAGGTAACCAATTTAATCCGTCCGCCGCTCAACTCGTTCCACTTGCGCATCGTTTCCGCATCCGGTGTATGGATGTATTTTTCCGGTTGCGCGCCCTTGAAGACAGGTGAGATGAACGGACCTTCCAAGTGGATGCCTTGGATGACCGGATTCGTTTCAGCTGCTTGACGGATCCCCGACAAAGCTTTTTCGATGTTTTCATAAGACTGGGTCATCGTAGTGGCGAAGTACGACGTGATGCCTTCTTCCAACATGCGGTTCACCATGTCGTTAATTTTTTCCGGGTCGCCGTCCATATTGTCGTATCCGTATCCGCCGTGGCTGTGGACATCGATGAACCCGGGAACAAGCATCCGGCCGTCTGCTTCGATGGTTTCTTCCCCTTCTTGAGGAAGGTATTCCTCCATGGGTCCCACCGCTTCAATTTCTTCATCGAAACGGACATAACCGGAAGCGATTTTGCCGGTTCCTGTATAAATTTCCGCATTTACGATTGCTTTTGTCATGATTTCGCTTGACCTTTCTTTATGGATTTCCCTCTCATTATAAACGGTCTATACCATCATTACAAACGTTTTTATACAGCTGGGACGGTGCATCAGTCAAAAAATCCCAGTTCTTTCGCATACTGTTCCCCGGTGGTGAGGTCGTACTGCAACAAATGATACTCTTCCAATAACTGTGATGCTTTCGGACTCAACTCTGAACGGAATTTTTTCGGTGTGGGTTCCCCAGCTTCCACATACATCCCTTTTTCAAATGCGGGCAACCGGGCAGACAAAGCGGTGAGCAAGGCGTCAAACGGTGTTTTTTCAGCGTCGACTGCCTCTGTCACTTGATTCATCAAAAACACCGGACTGATGGTGCCGACACTTCCTTGCAAGTTCAATTTGTTTGAATAGATAAGCAGTGGAGTCTGATGCAATGCCAGCTCTGAATTTTGTTGGGTCACGTTTTCCCCGTAAAAACTCGGCAAATGATCGCCCCAAAAAACAACGAGGACATGTTCATCGACTCGTTCCAATTCGGCAATCAAGAACCGCAAGGCCTGGTCGCTGTACGCCAAATCTTGCAAGTATCCGTCAGCTTCTTCCTTGTTGCCCGATCCGCGGGACTGAAAAGAAGTGTGCGGATACTTCGTCCCATACGGCATATGGTTTTGCATGGTCACCAAATGGATGAAATCTTTTTCTTCCGTCTCCTCCATCACAACGAGCGCTTCGCGGTACGCTTCTCGATCGGAGATGTAAAGATTGGACCCCACCGTACCAGTGTAGCGCATGGTATCCGCATATAAGAAGTCATCGAATCCGAGAGAGCGGTAAACATCCTGTCGCTTGTACATTGTTGTGTTGTACGGATGGATGGCGGTCGCATGGTGTCCGTTTCGCTTTAATCGTCTCACTACAGAAGGCAGTTGATGCATTTTATCCGCGATCTGCGTGTATGGCGAAGAAATAGTCGGGGCAAACGGTTCAAGCGACAGCCCGGTCAACGCCTCGAATTCACTGTTTCCGGTTCCGCCTCCGTATCCTTGAGCCAGCGTCATTCCGCTCAACGATTCCTCTCTCAAGCTGCGGAAATACGAAATCGGGTCTTTGTTTCCGTGGAAGCCTTTGAGCCTCAGCGGGTCCGAAAAGCTCTCATTCATGATGAAGACGACATTTACTTCGTCCAGCGCCCCCTCTCTTTCTTCATTCAAAGAATTTGCAAAGGAACGGTATTTTTCAGTTAAGTCCTTCATCCGTTCCTTGGAATAGGCGGACGGTTTTTCCATTGGTTTTGTCTGCAAGTTATACAAAAATCCTCCGACAAACCCGTTGTTGTAGTAATTCATGTCTTGACTGTAAGGTATCCAGTATGCGTGCGGATCATATGCAGCTTTCAATCGGTTTCCCGGCTCATTAAACTGACCGATATAAATCAGTCCCAATGTAGAAAGCAAGAAGCCGGCTGCCCGCCCGGCACGTCTCCACCGCTTCACAGAGGCGGATGTCTCCTTTTTCGTTTGCCGGTACAGCAAAATTCCGATGCCTGTAAAAGACGCAAAGAGAACAATCGCGAGAAACACCGCCAACGGCACACCCATCATTTCCACGAGAAAAGAAATTTCCGTCGCCATTTTCAAATCCACCGGATACAAAGGTTCGCCTCTGAATGTCATTTTTTGGTAAGTGGCAATTCCAAGACTGACAGAAAGGAGCGTCAACGAACCGGCGCCCACCCATTTGTTTCCAAACAGAGAAGCAAACCATACGTACACGACGAACAACACGCCTGTACCCAATAAAAATATTTCCGTATGCCATTGGAAGGCGAACTTCAATGCAAGTGAGACACTGAGATCATTTTGTCCCCATTGAAGAAAAAGATTGTTCACCAGGGCCGTCACTATTCCCACCAGCAAAAAAATCCCGGCTTCCGCTGCCAGTTTTGACCGTTCATTCGGAATTGCCCGTTGATGTTTCAACTGCATCACCCCCTTCCTTTGGACATATCCTGATCCAGAAAAGATAAAAAAGGGAGTGGGTTCTGTCACCCCACCCCTTCACTGAAAATCGATTGTCGTGTTTATTTCCAAAATTCATCAAACACCGTGATGGGCAGATGACGTTTGTGCTGTGTGGACAGGTAGTGTTTTTCAATGGTCTTCCGGGCTTCTTCCGGCACTTCTTTTCCTTCCAAGTAATCGTCGATATGGTCGTACGAAACACCCAGCGCCGTTTCATCCGGGAGCATGGGTTTGTCTTCTTCCAAATCGGCTGTCGGCACTTTGTGAACCAGATGATCTGGCGCACCCAATTCTTCCAACAGTTGTTTTCCTTGGCGTTTGTTCAAACGGAAAAGCGGCAGGATATCCGATCCGCCGTCTCCATATTTTGTGAAGAAGCCGGTGATGCTTTCGGCCGGGTGGTCGGTACCCAACACCACTCCTTTGCGTGCCGCTGCGATGGCGTATTGCACTACCATCCGCTCCCGAGCTTTGATGTTTCCTTTGTTGTAGTCACTGATCGTCAATCCCGCTGCTTCCAATGCTTGCACCGTCGCATCCACAGAAGGTTTGATGTTCACGGTGAGGCTTTCCTGCGGGTTGATCCATTCCAGCGCATCCAGTGTGTCTTGTTCGTCTGCCTGCTCACCGTACGGCAGTCGGACCGCGATGAACGCATACGCCGGGTCTCCGGTTTCTTCCTGGAGTTCTTCTGCTGCTATCTGCGCGAGCTTTCCAGCCAATGTGGAATCTTGCCCGCCGCTGATGCCGAGCACTGCTGTTTTCAAGAAATCGTGTTTTTTCATGTACGCTTTGATGAAGTCTACACTGCGGCGGACCTCCGTTTTCGGATCGATTTCCGGAGAAACGCCCATTTCTTTTACGATTTTTTTCTGCAATTCGGACATTCTCATCTCTCCTCTCGTAAACTCGGTTGGCCTGTTTAAAATTGGACGATGCTGTCTGGTGAATCCAGTTGACGGAACTTTTCAATTGTATCAATTTTCAAATCATACAATGTCTGTGAAAGATCCACTGGGTAAGGTTCCGGGTTCAACAACCGCAGATGTTCTTCCCAGATTTCCGACTTGCTTTGTGTGCTGTATTCTTTAATTTCTTTCAACGTCGGCAAGTCATACACTAATTCTCCATTTACATAAATGTCCTGTAAAAGAGGACGTGCAGTAAAGGCGGTGACCGTTTTATTGATGTAAGTATATTCCGGGTGGAACATAAACAAGTGATCCCTCTGATCCGGGCGTTCATCCACCAATGCCACATAGTCGCCTTCGGTTTTCCCTTTTTTGTTCGACAAAATCCGCCAAACTTGCTTTTTGCCCGGCGTAGAGATTTTGGCCGCATTACCGGTCAGTTTCAGCGTCGGGTACATCTTCCCATCTTCACCTTCGATGGAGACCAATTTGTATACGCCCCCCAAAGCCGGCTGGTCGTAAGCTGTGATGAGTTTGGTCCCAACACCCCAGACATCAATTTTGGCGCCTTGCATCTTCAAGTTCAAAATGGTCTCTACATCCAAATCATTGGAAGCATAAATTTTGGCTTCCGTGAAGCCGGCAGCATCCAACTGTTGGCGTACACGTTTGGACAGATAAGACAAGTCGCCGCTGTCGAGGCGCACCCCTAAGAAGTTGATTTTCTCGCCCATTTCTTTGGCCACACGGATGGCGTTCGGCACACCTGTTTCCAATGTGTTGTAGGTATCAACCAAAAAGACACAATCTTTATGGGTTTCCGCGTATGCTTTGAATGCTTCGTATTCGTTGCGGTACGCTTGGACCAGCGAATGCGCGTGTGTGCCGCTGGCGGGGATGCCGAATACTTTTGAGGCACGGGTGTTGCTGGTTGCATCCGCTCCTCCGATATACGTCGCACGTGCTCCCCAAAGCGCCGCATCCAATTCTTGTGCGCGACGGGCGCCAAACTCCAAGACAGGGTCGTCTCCGGCTACTGTTTTCAGTTCTGAAGCTTTAGTTGCAATGAGCGTCTGAAAGTTCACCATATTCAGCAGCGCTGTTTCAATCAGCTGGCAGTCCGCAATCGGTCCTTCAATCTGCATCAACGGTTCATTGGCAAAGGCCACTTCGCCTTCTCGCATAGAGCGGATAGTGCCGCGGAAACGCCAGTTTTTCAAGTATTCCAAGAAATCTTCCTGGTAGCCGCCCACTTCTCTCAAGTAATCCAAATCCGATTCAGTGAAATGCAGGTTTTCGATGTACTGAACCATCCGTTCCAATCCTGCAAATACTGTGTAGCCGATTCCGAACGGATTGTTCCGGTAATACACTTCGAAGACACTTCTTTTATCTGCTTTTCCTTTTTCCCAATACGTTTTCATCATATTGATTTCATACAAATCTGTATGAAGCACAAAGCTGTCGTCTTTATAAATTCGATTCATTTTTCTCCACCTCGTTCAGCATTCAACGTTCTGTTTAATCATAGCACACCTAACGCCCGCCGGAGAGACAAAAGACTCACTTCTTCAGGGCTTTTTCGTAAACTGCAAGTGTGTTTTCCGCCATCTGCTCCAATGAAAAGAGCTGTTTGGTGCGTTCATAAACCAGCGTGCCTTTTTCTTGAAGCGTGCCCGCTTCCCACTCGGAATACGCTTCTTGAAGCGCTGCCGCCAGTGCCGATGCATCTTTAGGCGGAACCAGCCACCCGTAACGTGCGTCGGGAAGGAGTACATGCACATCCCCCACGTCCGTTGCGATAAAAGGGGTGCCCTCTTTTGCCGCTTCCAACAGCACAAGCGGAAAGGTTTCACTGTAGGACGTCAGCAGTGCCACATCCGCCGAGCGAACGGTCCGCTGCACGTCTTCCGGCGCCAGCCATCCTAAAAATTCCACGTGACGGTGAATCCCCAATCTGGCAGCTTCTCTTTCCAACTCGGCTCTCAATTCTCCGTCACCGACCAGATAGACGCGCCACTCGGGCAGGGCGGCTTTCTTCAAACTTTCAAACAACAAATCGTGACCCTTCACCGGATGCAACCGGGCCGTATGTACCATGGTAAAAATGCTTTTTTTTGATGACGCTGTCGGAGCGGAACCAAATGCGATGCCGTTTCGGACCACCGTCATCTTCTCATCCGGCACCCCGATCTCGTGCAATTGTTTCTCTAATGCTTGAGAGACTGTAATGATGTGATCGGCACGACGGATGCTTCGAACATTGAGCTGTTGGAAGGCTTTTCCCGCCACACCTTTTTCTTGGAACTCCAAAAATGGATCACTGTGAACGGTCGTGACCCAGATTGCATCCAACTGCCCGGCAATCAACGATAGCATAAAGTTGGCACGAGCTCCATGGGTGTGAACCACCGAATACACCTCTTCATTCAAAAACTTTTTCAAACGTTTCAGTACAGCCACATCGTATCGCGATTTTTGACCCAGGACATGCACACGGCATCCGGCATCCCGGGCTGCAACAGCCACCGGTCCTTCCTCAAACACCAACACCTCTGCTTTGTCGTTCCCTAAAGAAGAGACCAGGGAAACGATATGGGTCTTTCCGCCTCCGACTTCTCCGCCTGCATTTATATGAATCACTTTTTTATTATGTGTCACTTCGGATTCACTTTCTTTCCTTTTTTCTGTACGCGCACACTCCCTAAAAAGCGAGGGATTGCCAGCATTCGTCTCCATCGTGATGGTTGCTTCACCAAACGGTACAGCCACTCCACATGGAATTTCCGAACCCACTTAGGGGCTCTCTTCGTTGTTCCTGAAAGCACATCGAAGCTGCCTCCCACACCCATCGCCAGGCCTCTGTCCGCCTGCTTCATGTAGTCATGAATCCACTGCTCCTGTGCCGGATAACCGAGCGCGACAAAAATCAAATCCGGCTGTGTGCTTAGGACCTGAGCCATCATGTTTTCGTCTGTATGATCAAAATACCCATGGTGCCAACCCGCAAGCGTCATTCCGGGCCACTTCACAGGGACAGTTTCAATCAATTTCTCGATGACTTCTTGGCGTGCACCCAAAAAATATACCCGGTGGCCTTCACGGTCGGCCACATCCAACAAATCCAGCATCAGTTCGTATCCGGGTACTCGTTCTTTAATGGGTGTACGGAGCACACGGGAAGCTTTCACAACCCCGATTCCGTCCGGAGTGATGAAATCCGCTTCAGATAATATATCCGCGTATTCGGGATGCGTGTGTGCATACATCACAATTTCCGGATTGGCGGTCACGACAAAAGTTTTTTGTTGTGCTTGAAGTCGTTTTTCCAGCGTATGTACGAATTCCTTGTGAGTGAAATTATCGAAAGGAACTCCTAAAATCGTTACTTTTTTCGAAGCCATCTTGTCTCATCCGTCCTTCAAAAATCATCCTCTGTTTATTCTTCTATTGTACCGTAACAAAAAAAGTTAGTACAGAAAAAGTAAGGCATACACCCGCAAGCCTCCACACATCCTTCAATACATTCACCCATTCTCGGATTGGTTTTCCTGTCATGTGCATTTCTCGCAATAATAAAGAAGCCTCAAGTTTATTGAGACTTCTTTTTGTGGGACCTTTTACCAGCACATGCCTTTTTTAAACTCTTTCTTGATCTCTTTTCTGTTTGTCCATGCGGCAATGGAGAGGGTGGTGACTCCAGCGGCAAGGGCTGCCAGTACCACCGGGTGTTTGGCGGCTTTGACAAACCAACTTCCGGAGCGCTTCCAGCCCACATTCGTGCCTCGTTCATGTAAACCATATCCCGCTTCATACAAGGCGTTGTCTTCCGGCGGATTGGCCGGCTCTTCTTTGTGCTGGGTTGGATACATGGCGGTTTCCATAAATTTATCGGTGAACCGCGGAAGCACTCCACCGAGCGTTTCCACTACTTTAGCTTGAGATCCGACATGCAAATCGCGTTTTGGTTTCTCCGCTGCCAATAAATTGGCCTCTGCCACTGCTTCCGGCGGAATACACCGACTGCACTTCATCGGCTCTGCCGCCAAAGAGGCTGCCGACATTGATCAAAACACCGGCTGTTTCTTTTTGTTTGAAGTGCGCAATCGCCTCCCGGGAGCCGTACACCACACCCAATAGTCCGTGTCGAACATCCGCTTCATATCTTCAATGCTGATTTCCATAAACTGTCCATAAATGGTGACGCCGGCATTGTTTACCCATGTATCGAAACCACCGAACGTCTGAATGGCTTTTTCGGCAATGTGTCTGACGTCTTCCTCCTTACCGACGTCCGCTTGAACGGCGACTGCTTCTTGCCCTTTTTCTTTCAATTCATGGACCAGCTGTTCCAATGCCTCCAGATTACGAGCAGCCGCTGCGACCTTCGCTCCCTTTTCGGCAGCCATACGCGCGGTTGCCAGCCCAATTCCGCTGGATGCACCTGTAATGACAATGACCTGCTCAGACAACGGTTTCAACTTCAACTTTTTAAAGCTTTGTTTTCCACTTTTATCCACGCTCATTTTACTCCTCCTTCATAATTTTTCATTCAATAACCTATGTGTTTGAATTACGACAGACGCACGCAAATAGCCAAGAGAACGCCTGTCTATTTCAAACGCTCAACGGAACTGAAGAAGCGTATCAATTGAAAAAGCTTTCTATCTTCGTTATGTTGAGAATGTAGTAAAAAAATTCTCAAGGAGGTTGTTTACATGAGTCAAAAGTTTGATGAATTGAAGCAAAAACTCCAGAATGTCGACAAAGACCAGGCAAAAGATTTGATGCAGCAAATCAAAAGCGCCCGCCAAAACGGGGAAATCGATGAAAAAGAAGAAAAGAACCTGCTGGACACTGCGAAAAGCAAATTGGGCGGCGGTTTAGGAGGATTGGGACTTTAATTCCCTTTCTCATACGAAAAAAGCATGAAAGCGGGAGTGAATGCTCCTTCTTTCATGCTTTTTTATCACAAAAGACACGCTGACTTTGCGTTTTAGACTAGAGTTCTTCTGTGATGAAGCCCCACAATCCAAATACGATGCCTGCAATCCCGATAATCAGCCATCCCATTTCTCTCGCCTCTTCCTCGTTTTTCTCCTTCCGACCGAAACTTTTCCTATATCCAGAGTACCATAGATCACGTTAAAATGTAACCGCTTTTATTTGTTTTGTCGAAATCTTAGGATGTGAAATTGCTGTTTAAAGTGTTAGACTCATAGTTGGAATTCATCCGTTGGGTTCCGACATCAGATTAAATGGTTTACTTAGGAGTTTGTTTATAATGAAGATATCAAAAACAGCAGGCATCCTGTTAGGAATTGTCCTGGCAGTCTTTTCTCTTGGAGCGTATCTGTATTGGGGAAACACATCCATCGTCACCACTCATTACCGGTTTGAACATACAACTGTTCCCGATTCCTTTGACGGCTTTAAGATTGTTCAAGTGTCGGATTTGCACAACACTTATTTTGACGGCAAATTAACGGAACGCATCAAAGAAGAAAAACCAGACCTGATTGTGGTCACCGGCGACATTATCGATCGCAACCGTACGAATATAAGTGTCGCTGCGGAATTTCTGGAGAGAATCACTCCGCTTGCCCCTGTTTATTTTGTGTCCGGAAACCACGAAGTCGCTTCAGGGGTATATGAGACGCTGCGACAAGAATTGGATCGGCTTGGCGTTCACAACTTGGATGACGACTTTACGGTCCTTGAACAAAACGGAGACAGACTCGGCTTGGTGGGGCTGGCCGATCCTTTGATGATTCAAGAGGACGATTTAATCGAAGATGAATACGGAACAAGCGACCACGTCATTCAGACTGCACTTGAAGAACTTGTAGCTGAGGCCGATACCGATTTCACCATGCTGCTCTCTCACCGTCCCGAACGATTTGAGCTGTATACCCAGACCGATGTGGACTTAGCTTTCACCGGTCATGCACACGGCGGACAAATCCGGCTGCCGTTCATCGGCGGCTTGTACGCACCGACCCAAGGGATTTTCCCTGAATACACCGAGGGCTTCTACGAGGAAAACAGCACCTCCATGATCGTCAGCCGGGGGCTTGGAAACAGCATCTTTCCTCTGCGCGTGTTCAACCGGCCGGAGTTGGTGGTCGTGACATTGGAATCAAAATGACGCAAGAGAGGCTAGGACAAAAGTCCCAGCCTCCTCTGCGTTTCCGAATAGGCTAGCGAAAATGCGCTCCAAAATGCAGACCCGACGTCCACTTTGTCATGACTGTAGTTGCTTTAGCAATGTACAGTCATGATACACTTGGGCATCT
>NZ_AUCD01000027.1:0-6962 GCF_000429585.1 Atopococcus tabaci DSM 17538 | reverse complement strand
CGCTCCAGTTGCCATAGCCGTTGCCGCTTTAGCGGCTTACGGATATGGTATGCGTTAGAAGGTTCGGGTCTAAACGCATTTTGTCCCGCTCTCTTCGTGTTTACACTTGCTTCAATGCTTTTTTTGCGTGATAGATGAATTCTTTCAATACTTTGATGCGCGCATATTTTTTGTCTTGGGCCTCCACAATGACCCAGGGTGCTTCTGACGTATCCGTCCGCACCAACATTTCGTCCATCGCTTCAATGTAATCATCCCATTTCTCCCGGTTCCGCCAGTCTTCTTCCGTTATTTTATAAATTTTATCCGCTTCCTCCTGCCGATCTTTGAACCGTTCCAACTGTTCATCCTTGTCTATATATAAGAAGAATTTCAATACGAGCGTTCCGAAATTGTGCAAGTGCTGCTCCATTTGATTGATTTCCTCGTACGCCCGCTCCCACTCTTCTACCGTCGCGAACTGCTCCACACGCTCCACCATCACTCTTCCATACCAACTCCGGTCAAATATCTTGATGTCTCCTTTTTTTGGGAAGTTTCTGTAAAACCGCCACAAATAATGATGCTGCGCTTCGTAGTCAGAGGGCGCGGAAGTGGTGATGACCTCATACCCTCTTGGATCCATCTGACGCGTCAACCGTTCGATGGCGCCTCCTTTACCTGCCGCATCCACCCCTTCAAAGACCAAGACTGTGGGAATGCCGATTGTGTATAACTTGAACGCCAATCGTTGTGCTTCCAGTTGCAGTTCATCTTTTTGTTTTTCGTATTCTTTATCTGATAGATGCAAGTTTAAATCGACGTCCTGTAACGGTTTTTCGGATGGAATGGTTTCCCGGTAAAATCGCTGAACCCCGCCATTTTTCATCCCCATGATGCGGTCGATGCCTTCATGAATCAAATCGATAGTCGTTCCCAATGCCTTTTCGGACGCCGCCTTTAGGTCTTCAGTCGATAAGATGTGCCATTTGCTGAAAGTGAAATCTGATTTTTTCAGTATTTCGTCGAAATGTTTCAAATAGGTGTCGTAATTTTTGTATTGGTCTTCGTCCCGTTCGCTGATCATGAAAGAGCGGTATTCGTCTTTTTGAAGTTCATCAATGCGTTTTTGTTGTGTTTTTTCTGTTTGGTGGAGGAAAAATTTTATGATAATAGCGTTGTCGTCCAACAGTTGTTTTTCAATGGAACTGATGTCTTGGATGTTTTTTTCAAGTTCATCATCTTGTATCGTCGGATCATTGAGCAGCTTGAAGTAGAAGCTGCGGTCAAAGATGGCCATGCTGCCTTTTTGGGGTGTCTTTTCCCAAAACCGCCATAAAAATGGCCGCGCTTCTTCTTCTTCGGTTGGTCGTTCAAATACACTGACTTTGTAAGTTTTGGGGTTCAGCTCACGCACCAAGTCTTTGATGACATACCCTTTTCCGGAGGACTCCCACCCATCCACAATAATCAAAACCGGAATATCGACGTTTTGGACCAATCGTTGTGCACGGGCCAGTCGTTCGCCCAGTTCTTTTCTTTTGAAATCACTGTACGGGTTCTCGAACTTGCTGAAATCGTATTCCTTAAGCATCTGCCAGTCTCCTTTCACCCCACATATTTGAGTTCAGTGTACTGGATACGCATTCATTTTTCTAACTTGAAAACTTCTGTTGCGCATATAAAAAAACCAGGACGCCTCTGTCCTGGTTTTTCAGATTTTATAAACTAATGTTGTTGTGTCTGCACGTCTCCAACTTGAGGAGTGATTTCCCCGGCTTTGGTCAGCGCCAGTTTCGTCAGCACCGGTCCAATCATTTCATAGACCAGCGTCGCCGACAATACCACGACTTTAATTTGGGCTGCATACATTGGCACCAAGGTTTCGGCCACCGTTGTCAATCCAATAGCCACTCCTGCTTGGGGAATCAACGTCAATCCCAAATAACGGCTGACCTCCGGCGAAGATTTCATCCACCGGGCACCAAGATAGGCTCCCAGCATTTTTCCAGCGATACGCAAAAGGATGTATACCAATCCAATCAAACCTATCGATGGAAGAATACTTAGATTCAATTCAGCACCAGAGATGACAAAAAACATCATATACAATGGTGGAGTGATTTTGTCTGACATAACCGACATGGCGGGTGCTTCATTCGATGCATTTGTCAGAACGGCTCCTGCCACCATACAAGCCAACAGCTCTGAAATGCCAAACGTTTTGGACAGTCCGCTTGCTAAAAACACGAATGCGATGAGAATCGATAATTTGTTTCCACTATTTTTGAACCATTTCAATGGGAACTGCATGACAAACCCCACTGCTGCACCGACAATCAACGCCAATACGATTTCCCAAAACGGTTGTACAATCGATTGCACGAGATTCATTTGTACCCCTTGAACGGCGGTGAGCATTTTAGCAACCGTTGCTGCAAACCCGAACAAAATCAATGCTACCGCATCATCTATCGCTACGACACTCAACAAGGTATCCGTCACCGGACCTTTTGTTTTGTACTCTTTGATGACCATCACTGTCGCCGCCGGAGCGGTAGCGGCCGCAATGGCACCCAATACAATCGCAAACGCCGGTTCCATCCCCATGGCCAACAATCCGCCGGTCACAAGCAGGACCGCCATGGACGCTTCCAACAAGGCGATGACCACCGGGGTGAGTCCGACGCGTTTGAAGTAATCTATCTTGAACGACAAACCGATGGTAAACGCGATAAAGGCCAGCGCCATTTCAGAAACCACATCAAAACTTTCCAACGCACTTGCCGGGACCAGGTTCAACAAGGACGGACCGACCAACAACCCGCCGAGCAAATACCCGGTGACACTCGGCAATTTAATGTACCCAACCAATTTACCAAACAAGAGTCCTGTGATGACAATCACTGCAACGACTAACAATGTGTTTCCCACTTTTATACCTTCTTTTTTTATTTTTTTGTTTCAATACAAACAGTCATTAGAATCGAACGCCTTCTGTGAAAAGCACCGGCAGGGCAAACAAAATTCCTGCATTCGGTTCGGATAAATCCCCCACTACATCCCGGACAATCTGCCGTGCGCGGTTGACATCTTCTGCATGAACAATGGTGAAAATAATCTTGTTTTCAGCATGATCAGACACAAGAAACGGACGCAAGGTGGAAATAATCCGCGTGTCTTCCACATCGGAAAGCTGTTGCGCCATCCCCACCGAATCAAGTACGGTCGCCGCTTTGATATCGGCATTGCTCCATTCGATCAATAATTCATCCAGCTGTTCTGTTTTGTTCAATACGAGAACGAGCATCACTTCGTCTGTGATAACGGTCACCTTCTTTCTTATATGAAAATCCCCACACCGGTTTCCATTCCTCATTTTACTCTTCACGTTTGTATTTTCAAGGGATTTTCAAAAAAATCATTCACACCAAAAAAGGCTTCTCTCAAGCGTTGTGCTCGAGAGAAGCCTTTTTATTTGTATGGATTTACAAGGGGAGATGCTTACATCATACCCATTGCGCCTGGATCCATTCCAGGAGCTGGCTTTTGCGGTTCAGGAATGTCTGCCACAGCAGCTTCCGTAGTCAATAGAAGAGCTGCGACGCTGGCTGCGTTCTGCAAAGCGGAACGCGTTACTTTAGTTGGGTCGATGATACCCGCTTCCAGCATGTTTTCCATTCTGTCAGCTGCAGCATTGTATCCGATGCCCTCTTCAGCGTTCTTCAAGCGCTCAACGATGACACTTCCTTCCAAACCAGCGTTCGCTGCGATTTGACGAACCGGTTCTTCCAACGCACGAAGGACAATTTTCACACCTGTGTCTTCGTCGCCTTCCGCTTCAATCTTTTCAACTTCTTTCAAGATGTTGATGTATGCCGTTCCTCCACCTGGGATGATTCCTTCTTCGATCGCGGCACGCGCAGCGTTTAACGCGTCCTCGATACGGAGTTTGCGTTCTTTTTGTTCAGTTTCTGTAGCTGCCCCAACACGGATGACCGCTACTCCACCGGCCAATTTAGCGATGCGTTCTTGCAATTTTTCACGGTCGAAGTCAGAGTTGGTTTCTTCTGCCTGTGCACGAAGCATAGCCACACGTTGTTCGATGTGTTCTTTTTCTCCGGCACCTTCAACGATGGTTGTGTCGTCTTTTGTGACCACTACTTTGCTTGCTTGACCCAATTGGTCCAAAGTTGTGTCTTTCAATTCCAAGCCCAAGTCGCTGGTGATGACATTTCCACCGGTCAAGATGGCGATGTCTTCCAACATGCCTTTGCGGCGGTCACCAAATCCAGGAGCTTTCACAGCGACCACGTTCAATGTTCCGCGGATTTTGTTCAAGACCAATGTCGGCAATGCTTCGCCTTCCACATCGTCTGCAATGATCAAGAGTGGACGGTTTTGCTGCATAACGCTTTCCAAAACCGGCAAGATGTCTTGAACGTTGTTGATTTTCTTGTCTGTAATCAAGATGTATGGGTTTTCCAAGTCAGCTTCCATCTTGTCGTTGTCTGTCACCATGTATTGAGACAAGTAACCGCGGTCGAATTGCATTCCTTCCACGACGTCCATGCCTGTTTCAATTCCTTGGGACTCTTCGATGGTGATGACTCCATCGCTGCCGACTTTTTCCATTGCATCTGCCAACAAACGGCCGATTTCTTCGTCTCCGGAAGAAATTGCAGCGATTTGAGCGATGGAATCTTTGGATTCGATTTTCGTGGAAATATTGCGCAATGCTTCCACAGCAACTTTTGTAGCGCGTTCAATTCCGCGGCGGATACCCACTGGGTTTGCGCCGGCCGTTACGTTTTTCAATCCTTCACGGACAATCGCCTGTGTCAAAACCGTTGCGGTTGTTGTTCCGTCTCCGGCAACGTCGTTTGTTTTGCTGGCTACTTCTGCTACCAACTGCGCACCCATGTTTTCATAGTGGTCTTCTAATTCAATTTCTTTGGCGATGGTTACGCCGTCATTTGTGATTTGAGGAGAACCAAAGGCTTTGTCCAATACGACGTTGCGTCCTTTTGGCCCAAGCGTCACTTTCACTGTATCTGCTAATTTATCTACTCCGCGCACCATTGCTTCGCGTGCGTCACCTGAGAACTTAATGTCTTTTGCCATTCTTCTCTTCACCTCGTGTGTAAGTTATGTCTTGAAATGCTCTGTTTTGCTTTTCAGGAAAACTTATTCTACAATAGCTATGATGTTCGTATCTTTTACGACTAAGTATTCTTTGCCGTCATATTTCACTTCAGTTCCAGCGTATTTCTCAAACAAGACGACATCGCCTTCTTTGACAGATACTTCTGCACGCTGTCCGTTATCCAACAAACGTCCTTCGCCTACAGCGACAACTTTTGCTGTTTGTGGTTTTTCTTTTGCGGAATCCGGCAAAACAATTCCGCTGACTGTTTTTTCCTCTTCTTTGGTCACATCAAGAATGACCCGGTTGCTTAAAGGTTTTAACATGATAATCCCTCCATAACAATTGGAATGATATTTTTTAGCACTCTAATGTGTCGAGTGCTAACTTCACTACCAATCATACTTAAAAGAGTTCCTTTTTGCAAGTGGCTTCCTAAAAATTTCATATTTTTTTCCTTCTTTTTTCAAAAAGACAACCGTTTTCCAGGTGAACGGCTTCTTTGTGCGGACATCCTGTGGCATGCACCGCTTTTTTGTGATACATTACATAATGTTATGCAGTTTTTAAACTAGCTCTTGCTTCTTAAACAAAACCATACGTAAAGGGTTGAATTTATTTGAAAAAAACAAAAGCTTTTCCTTCGATTCTTATCATCTCCACCTATATTGCGGCACAACTTCTGCCTATTTTGTTCATCGCCTTTGCGCCGGAGGAACTTGCAACAGATGCTTCCATTTATGGGTCCATGATCAGCTTCGCAGCTGGAGCGATTATCATGCTCTTGATCAATCATAAATACGTGTTCCACACCTCTCTCGAGAAAACTCCTTCCGTGGCATTTAGAAAAGTAATCCTTTGGGGAGTTTTGGGCATGGTGTTAGCCATCTTTGCGCAAAACGTGGCCAACTTGATAGAGGTTCGTTTCCTGAACCAACCATTGGACTCTGCCAACACGCAAGCGTTGGTTGAAGTGGTCAAAAATTATCCTTCTTTCTTGCTGTTGACGAGTATCGCAGGACCAATTATGGAAGAACTGGTTTTCCGGAAAGTGATCTTTGGTGTTCTGTTGGATCATATCGGAGTAGTCGGCGGAGCGGTCGTCAGTTCACTGTTGTTCGCGTTTATCCATTTTGACGGACATCTTCTCTTGTACTCTTCCATGGGATTCGTATTCTGCTATCTCTATTACCGCACTAAGAATATCGGCACACCCATCCTTGCCCACGCCTTGATGAACACCCTCGCCGTTCTTGCAAACATCGCTTTGCAGAATTTGATGCAATAAGAAAGGAATCGATCGATTATAATGACGGAAAAAAGCTTCGTGATGCAGATTATTTTTAACTATTTGATGTTCGCCTTGTTTCTCTACTTCACCATCGACACAGTCGGAGATATCGGTTGGGGATTTTTCCCGGTTCTCTATGCTTTGTTCGCAACCTTCGACTTTGTACGGGGAACACGCATGTTGAACATTTACGTTAAAATAAAAAAAGGCAACAAATCCTAATGAACTGCCCCCTGTCAAGTAGACAGATAAATAAACAAAATATTTTGTGCCATGTATGAGATTTTTCATGCATGGCTTTTTTATGCAGGAATACTCAAGCCCATTTTCAACGTCACCCGTCGGGTGTTATAAAAGTCAATGTATCGTTTAATATCATGCGTTAATTCTTCAAAACTCGTGTAGGTCTTTAGACGATACATTTCTTCCTTGATGATGCCCCAAAAGTTTTCCATTGGGCCGTTGTCAATACACTTGCCCACACGCGACATACTGTGGGTGAGTTGATGTTTTTTGACAAAATTGCGGAATCCGTGAGACGTATAT
>NZ_AUCD01000026.1 GCF_000429585.1 Atopococcus tabaci DSM 17538 | reverse complement strand
TATTCATATTTTGATTCGTTATTCTCCGAAATGGAGTATTCTTGAAATCGTTAGATTATTGAAGCAACTTACAACCTATCGAATATGGCAAAAGCATAACGAATATCTTTCTCAATATTTTTGGAAAGAAAGAACCTTTTGGAGTGATGGATATTTTTCTTGTAGTATTGGAAATGTAAGCAAAGAGATTATCCAAAAATATATTCAAGAACAAGGTCATTAGGGCTTATATCCCCTAGCCTAAAGGCATAGGGGTTTTACGCCCATACATCTATAAAAAAGAGCCCTTTTCAGGACTCTTACTTATCCAAGCGCCACGTCCAATATCATCATCACGGTAAAGCCAACCATCAGGCACATCGCGGCCAAGTCTCTGTTCCCATTTTCCTGGGATCCGGGAATAACTTCTTCCGCTGTGACAAAAATCATCGCACCGGCCGCAAACGCCAAGGCGTACGGCAACAGAGGTTGGATGATGGATACCAGCCACAAACCGAGCAGGCCGGCGATGGGTTCCACCAAGCCCGACAACTGCCCGTACCAAAAGGCCCTTCCGCGACTCATGCCTTCTCGTCGCAACGGCATCGAAACCGACGTCCCTTCCGGAAAATTCTGCAGCCCCATCCCGATGGCCAAGGATACGGCGCCGGCCAGTTGGGAGAGTTCCCCTGATTGGGCGTAGAACCCGAATGCCACCCCTACCGCGAATCCTTCCGGAATGTTGTGCAGCGTGATGGCCAGAACCAGCAGTGTGCTGCGCCGGTAACTTTCCGGATTGCGTCCTTCCCCTTTTAGGCCCTTTGGGGTAAGGCCGGGGTGCACGTGCGGCAGCACTTTGTCGACACCCCAAAGAAAAATCCCTCCGGACATAAATCCGACCGCAGTCGGCACCCACGGAGGAACCGGTCCATTTTCCGCCATCTCGATCGCCGGCGACAATAATGACCAGAAACTGGCCGCAATCATGACCCCGCCTGCAAAAGCCAGCATGCCGTCCATCACGCGTTGGTTGATGCGTTTGGCGGTAAAGACCAACGCCGCTCCAAGCGCCGTCATACCCCATGTGAACAGTGTTGCCAGCAACGTTTGGATCGTTGGACTCAAGTCGATAAACCAATCCCACATCGTGTATCTCTTCTTTCCAGTTGCTTTATTCGAGTTCTCTTTGCTTCTTAGTATAGAGGACCATTTATTTGTTTACAAATGATAGAAACGCAAAAACAGCTCCTCCGCGATTGGAGAAGCTGTTTGCTTAATTTTCGAACTGCGGCCAAAATGTTTTTTTGTATTTAACCAGCAAGCCAATGGACAGGAGCAACGGCAGCACCACCACCGCTGTCCCAACCACTTGTTGCCAAACAGGCGGCGAGAAAAGGAGCACCATCGTCACCAAGACAACGGCTAACACCCCGCCAAAGACCGATCCGAAGATGATCAAGGCTTGGAGAAACGTCCCCCCGCCCCGGTTGAACAATTCGGTCAAATTTTGCCAGTCCAAATGGAGCATCCGGTAATCACGCACAAAGTAAAAGTGGCTGACCGTCAACGTTCCCAACGTCAGTCCGAGCATGAAGAGCACGCCCAACACCAGCGGAACGCGTGCGAACAGGATGAAAAACAAGGCCAGTGCCGCCGGTATGATCCATTCGATGACAAACGCAAACACAAACTTGAATCTCAAATAACGACTGAGGGAAAAAGGCAGGGATTTGATGTAAAGAAAGTTTTCCCTCTCCAGCGAAATGATGACACCTACAATCGAGATGGCGTTCAAGGTCAAAAAGGTATAGACAAATCCGGCGAAGAAAAAGACCGGCCATAATTTCATCGGCGTGTTTTCCAGATTGACGCCGTTCACCAGGTTCGGGCCAATCGCAATGACCGGCAGCAGGACCTTTGCACTGAGAAACTGCATGATCAACGTACCGTCTTGGATGAGCCCCAAATGGTATTTCAACAACGTTTGATTCACCGATTTTGTTTCGGTCGCCGTTTTCTTCTGTGAAGTGACCGCTTTTCCAGACTGTGCCGCCTCGGTGGTGCCAGATGTGTCTTCCTGGTAGAACGTCGGGATCACCCATTTCACGACGACAAGAGCCAGCACCGCAAGCAGCGCCGCCCATCCCGCCAGTCCCAGCCAGGCATTCAAATCGGCGGGAGTGACGAGCATGTCGTAAAACACATCAACAAACGGTAGCACCTGCACATCCGGCAGTGCTTGTCCGGTCATCTCCATTTCGTCCGGTTCCATATTGGACATGAAGAAAATCACCACAATCATTCCAAAACTGGACAAGGCGTACAACCCCGTCGTCACGACTTGCTTGTTTTTATGGAACACCGGCAGCTTGGTGATGAAGTGCACCAGCACAATGGCGAAAGCAAAGACAACCAGTGTGAGCAGCACAAACAACAAAAATGAACCGGGAATCAAAAGCAGGATGGCTTTTCCTGAGCTGAATCCCAGGAAGAAAAACAACATCCAAATCGGCAGCATATAAGGAAGCATCATGAACAACAAGACCACCAGTTTGGCGGTGAAAATTTCACCTTCCTTGAATGGCAGCGGAAGGTAATGAACCAAATCCCTGGATTCGTAAAACAAATTATAGACGATGTAAAATCCTTGAAGCAGCGCCATCAACACAAACATTCCGGTCGACGTAGTGAACATGCCGGGATATTGGGAGAGGTTGATGTTTCGGAACAACATGCCGAACAAAAAGAGAAACAATCCCAGCATCAAAAGATTCTGCCACACCAAAGACATGTACGCCGGACTGGATGAAGGAGTGCCTTTTTTGGCTTCTTTGTTGCGTTTGGCCTCGATCATCTGCGGGTTGGCGTAGACCATGTTGACTTTGATCAACTCTGTCACTTGTTTCAGCCGCATGTTTACTCCCGCCCTTCTGCTTCAACTACAGACGCTTCGGATTCAAGCTGCCGGCCGGCCATTTTCAAATAGATGGTTTCCAACGATTGGTTTTCATTTTGCGTTTGGAGGTCTTCGATGGTTCCATCGTAAAGAATTTCCCCTTTTTTCAAAATGGCGATGTGGTTGCAGATTTCTTGGGCCACGCCGAGAACGTGTGTCGAGAACAGGACGATGTTGCCTTCAGCGGCATGCTGTTTCATCATCTCTTTCAAATCATACGAAGCCTGCGGATCCAATCCGGTCATCGGTTCGTCCAAAATCCAAATGTCCGGGTTGGACAAGAGCGCGCCGATGATGAAGGTTTTCTGCCGCATCCCATGTGAAAACGAACGGATGAGTCCGTGCTGGTTGTCGGTCATGTCAAACAGTTTCAACAGTGCAGACAGTTGCTCGTGGTAACGGTCTGTCGGAATGTCATACGCTGTGGCCATCAGGTTCCAATATTCTGTAGCGGTCAACTGCAGGAACATATCCGGAGAATCTGGCACATACCCGATTTTTTGTTTGATGGCCAAACGGTTCTCGTCCAGCTTCTCGCCGTCCACCCAAATTTCCCCTTCCGATGGGTTATGGATGCTCACCAGTGATTTGATGGCGGTGGATTTTCCCGCCCCGTTGTGTCCGATCAATCCGAAGATTTCTCCGCGCTTGATGGTCAACGAGACGTTTTTCAAGGCTTGCGTCTGCCCGTAATTTTTTGATACATTCCTGAATTCAATCATTATGTACTCCCCTTTTTATATACCCGTTTCTTATGCTCAGAATACCACACCTTGGAAAAAGAAAAAAATAAGACTGGGAGAAGTTTCCCGGTCTTATTTTTCATTCGAGATAGAGTTTTGAAGCGTCAACGCGGTGAATGACCAAATCGGGTTTACATAATTTTGCGATTTGGGCTAAATCTGCATGAGTGGTCCAAATAAAAGCAGCCGTTCTAATCGATTTAGTCACTTCATGAAAAAATGGACCAAATCGTTCTTCCGACCTCTGATTATTTGGTCTTTATCCCCGTTTAACAAGAACATTTCTCCTAGAGTGGCGGTTTTTCCAAAATGCCACCGCCACTACAGCGGTCAAGGCTTCAAATACGGGAGCGGACAGCCAGATTCCGGTCATGCCAAAGTAATGCGCAAGCACCAACGTGACGGGAACCACCAACAGGATTCCACGCAGCAGTGTGATGACGAACGCTTGAACCGGTTTGTTGATTGCCGACAAGCTGTTGGAGATGAAAATGTTGAGTCCGATGAACGGATAGGCCGCAAAATACAGAACCAACCCCTGTACCGCGATGCGTGTCAACTCGGCATTGTTTTCATTGTTGAACAGCGCGGCAATTGGTTCACGGAACACAACTATCCCGGTGTACATCACAACCGCCATCCCCAACGAACTGACGATGCCGTAACGGAACAGCCGGCGGACGTCTCTTGGTTCGCCGGACTCTTCCAGCCCGCCCTCCCCGTATGCAAAACTGATTAGCGGTTGGGCACCCTGCGCCAGTCCATTGAAAAGGGCGGTGACCACAATCGACAAGTTGGTGATGATGGCGTACGCAGAAACGGCGACGGTTCCTGACACCGACAACAAAAGGTAATTGAACACCAACACGATGATGCCGAGGGACAACTCGGAAAAGAAGGTCGGCAGCCCCAATGTCATCACCGTTCCCATTTCTTCACGGATACGGGAACTCGAAAGCTTCTGACGCAGCTGCGTCCAGTTCACGAAAGCAAATTGGTTTTTCCCGCTCGTAAAGTGCAGGCTCATCACCGCAAGACTGACAATAGGCGAAATCACCGTCGCAATGGCGGCTCCTTCCATGCCCCATCCAAATGGATAAATGAAAATGTAGTCCAACACGATGTTGCTGAGGCTGCCGATGACCATGCCGCGCATCGCCAGTCCCGGATCGCGATCGTTACGGACAAAACATTGGATAAAGAAATTCAGCATAAAAAAGGGCGCAAACAAGGTGATGATCCGCATATAACTCTCCGCCAAATCCAAAATGTCCCCTTCCGCCCCTAAAAAACTACTCAACGGCCGGGCGAAAAACAGGCCGATTGCCACGAAGACCAGAGATAGCAGCACGGAAAGAGCAAACGCCACCGTTGCGCGGGCATTGACGACTTCCTTTGGCTCGACTGCTCTCGTCAATGAAAACCGGGTGGCCGCGCCCATTCCAATCATCAGCCCCAGTCCATTCAGGATTTGAATGACCGGAATCACCAAGTTCAAGGCGGCTATCCCTTCCGCCCCCACTCCGTTGGCGATAAAAAAGGTATCCGCCAAGATGTAACAAGAAACGCCCAACATTCCCAGCATATTCAAGGACACATACTTTCCAAATTTCTTAAACAGGTTTTTATCTACACTCATTTCCTGCATCTTTTATATCCTCCTCACAAAAAAAGAAAACACTTGAATCCCACACCTTCTACGACCTGCCGGTGCGGCTTCAAGCGCTCTCTATGAAGCCCTACTCGGTGGCAGGACCTCAGCTTCTATTTGATTCAATTTAAGCCAGTATAGCAAATTTTCACCCCAAGCTCTATCTTCTTTTGAAAAAATTTTGTTGACGCCTATGTGTATTAACCGTATAATACACTCGACGGACAAAGAAGCTCGTTATATTTTTTACCCTTAGTGTATTAACCTATTAATACACTAATCAAAGGAGTTGAAAGAATGCCCATTGTTTTTAATAAACGCGATCCGATTTATGTCCAAGTAATCCAGGATTTCAAAGAAAAAATCGCAGCCGGCGTGTTGCAGCCGGGGCAGCAAGTCCCTTCCAGACGGGAATTGGCTTCCCAATACAAAATCAACCCCAACACCGTACAACGGGCTTACAAAGAAATGGAGGCAGAAAAATTGATTTTCACAGACGGAAATTCTCCCAGCCGCATCACCGAAGACCAAAGCATCTTGAAAGCCGTCAGAAGAGAATGGATCGACCAAGCCGTGACGGATTTTGTGGAAAGCATCCGCCCCATCGACATCCCCTTGGAAGAAGTGATGGGCATGATTCAAGAGAAGATGACCCATTCGGAAAACCAACCGTTGAAGGAGGAACACCATGATTGAGATTAAACATGTGACCAAGCGGTTCGGCCGCAAAAAAGTGTTGAACGACATTTCATTCAACGTCCAAAAAGGCGAAATCACCTGCTTGATCGGGTTGAATGGGGCTGGAAAAACCACCATGATGAACGCCATCATGAACCTGACACCGATCAATAAAGGCGAAATTTTATTGGATGGAAACCCCATCACTCCTCAAGAATACAACCGCATCACGTTCATCCCTGATGCGACCATCATGCTGCCGCACATGTCGATCCAAGAGGCGATGGACTTCATGAAGGATTACTACAACGTGTGGAACAACGCCCGGGCAGGAGAGTTGTTGAAATTTTTCCGGCTCAAACCGGAAGATAAAATCGCCGATTTGTCGAAAGGGAATGCGGCGAAAGTCAACTTGTTGATGGGCCTGGCTTTGGATGTCGATTACTTGCTGATGGACGAACCGTTTTCGGGAATCGACCTCTTCAGCCGCGAACAGATTGCCGACGTGTTCACCACTCATTTGGTGGAAGACCGCGGGGTGTTGATCACCACACACGAAATCAGCGACATCGAACATTTAATCGACCGGGTGATCTTATTGGAAGACGGGAATGTCTACAAAGATTTCCGTTCGGAAGATGCCCGGGAACAGGAAGGGAAATCCGTCATCGACGTACTGAGGGAGGTATACCAGCCATGAAAACATTTCTTCGTTTACTGTCTTTTGAGTATGAACGCTTCAAAAAGTTTTTTGCCGTTTTGATCGGCATCACCCTTGCATCTAACGTGATCGGCATCATTTACGAATCACGGGCATACGTGTCTAGGGCAAACAACATCATCTATGAAAACCAGCTCACCCCGAACGCCTACATCAGCCAGTTTGGTCCGATGTCGATGGCGAAGTTCGGGGATACGCTATGGGTCATGGGCCCTATTGCCCTCTGCATCGCTGCGTTGCTGTTTTACAGTTTCTTTATCTGGTACCGCGAGTGGTACGGACGCACCACGTTCGCGTACCGCCTGCTCATGCTGCCGGTGCCGCGCATCCAGCTGTTCCTGTCCAAACTGACGGTCATCTTTTTGGCTGTCCTCGCCTTGGTTGTGCTGCAGTTGGGCCTTTTGTGGGCGGGAAATGTGTTGATGGACTCACTGGTTCCTTCTGAATTTTTCTTGGATATGAACCTGTGGGAAATCGTGCAGAAAAATACGCTCTTACCCGTTCTTGCGCCCGAATCGCCTCTCCAATTTGTAATTTATTACGGCCTGGGGCTCTTATTTTTGATTGTGCTGTTCACCTGCATCTTATTGGAAAGAAGTTACCGCGGGGCAGGAATCGTGATGGCTGGGTTGTACGGCGGGGCGGTTTCCCTTTTCTTTATCAGCCCGTTATTCGTCCAGCTCTTTACCCGTGGCTGGTTCTATGACAGTGAACTCTTTTTAATGATGACCGGTTTAGGATTGCTGATTGCCGCAGGTTCCCTTTTCTTCAGTTCGCACTTGCTGCGCCGGAAAATTACCGTATAGGAGGACGACATGAAACGACATTGGAAAATACTGACACTGGCTGGCGTGATTTTGCTTGGATTTGGCGGCTTTTACGGGCTGCAGGCAGTCTCTGCCTCGCAATCGCCTCAAGTGGTTCTTCACACAAAAGAAGGCAACTTGAAAGACATCGAACCGCTCACCATTGACGCGGATTTGTCTCATGGAGGGCTTTATGAGGAATTGGCGTATCATGCAGGAGAAACCCGGACAAAAGAAGACTTTTCTTTTTTGGAACGGTTGGACAAAAAACACCATTGGCACGACAAATTAGTGGAATACCAGGAAGACTATCCTTCCTTTATCCGCGGGAAAAGTCTCTATATCGACTACTTCACCGAATCTGAGGACCACGTGCTCTATGCGGAAGCGCCCTATTTTGATACAGACGGCGGGCGGAAAATATTTGCGGAACTGTTGAACAAAGAAACCGGAGAAACGACGGAATGGACATTGGAGGTGCCGGTGGACGATCCCCGGGGCCGTTTCACCATTATCGATTCTTACATCGGCGAAGACACCCTCCATTTCTTGGTGAACCAACAGCCAGCGCAGCACTACGATGCGCTTCAAGATGACCTCGTCGTGTATACATTCGATTTGCAGACAGAAGAATTGTCTGTCTCACGTTCACTCATCTCTTTGGCGGGTGTGGCGGATTCTCCGAATCTGTACGTGACGTTTTATCCTGATGCGACCCTCTCCTACAACCGCCGCTTCGTTCCGTTTTACATCAATGAAGCAGAAGGCTACTCCGGTGAACCAGAAACGGAAGAACCCGCGCAGGAAGTGTTTGTGTATGACTTTGAAACACACTCGGTCTCGACCTTTGTACCGGAAGAAACCATCCCTGCCGACTCGAATGTAATGCTCTACGAAAACCATTTGTATTTCTATACGCTGGAGGATGAAACCATTGAAATCCATCTTTACGATATGGCCTCCGGCACCTTCACAGACGCATGGACATTGGATGCCGGTGAGTACGCTGAACCTTATGGCAACGGGTATTCCATCGCAGTCGATGTCCGCAACCGTTTGTATGTGTTCAATACATTGAAAACTTCTGAAAATGAAGCCTATTTGTTGGTATATGATTTGAATACAGAAGAACGGATGTATGCGGGCGAAGTGGCCTTGGAAAATGAACCTCAAGGAATGTATGAACTGTATATGGATGTAAAAGTTTTCGAAAACCAAACGGATTGAATTTCACAAAAAGAGAGACCTTCGTATTTATTTGAAGGTCTCTCTTTTTTTATATAAGTTGCAGCGGTTCTCCGTTACGCTTCCACTCTGCTCCGCTTTTCCATAAACCATTCTGCCAAACTACGGGCGTGGTCCATGATGTTTTCTGCGCTGTTGTTGGCGTAGTGTGTGGAGTAAATCCAGTTACCCAGGAAAAAGGCGTTGTCCATGGTCCCAAACCGTTCGCTTACCATCCGCGTCTGCGGCCAATCAACCAAGATGTCCCGCCCGTTTTTCGCTGGAAGAATCAACCCTTGGTGGTACAGATTCCGGATCAACGGCTGCTCCTGCATCCCACGGGTCAGCGTTTTTTCAAATCCGGTGGCATTGATCAACCAGTCCACCTCTTCCGTCTTCTCGGCCTTCACTTGGAAGGAGGTGCCGCCTTGTTTGGGGAGGACTTCCGTCAAACCCGTCACGATACGCAGGTGTCCTTCCTTCAACAAGTCAAACATCCACTGGACGGTTTTCACCGGCACCATCGATTTGAAAAACTGCAAGGCCGCCTCATATGTCTGTTCGTAGTGGAGTTTATCCGTTTCTGGCAACAAGTTGTACAGATGCGCCATATAGGGAATCATCCACTGAATATAGCGTTGCACGTACGCCAATTCTTGGTCCCATTTATCGATGGCTTCGGCGTAATTTTCTAGTGTCTGGGCTCTGTATTTCTCATACACTGCCCATCCATCGATGTGTTCCGTTTCAAAGTCCGCCTGTATTTGGTCCACGATGTTCCGCAACGGAATCCGGCCGCCGTGGTTTTCCAGCTGACGCTGAATCCAGTCCGCTGAAAAGCTGAACGTCATCTCTTTCTGTTCAAGCGGGATATGCACCATATGAAATGCCTTTTCTTTCACGTAAAACGTCACCGGGTGGTTCGATGTCTCTCTCTGCATCAGAGTCCGCATCAAATCAATCCCGGTGGCGCCGCTGCCGATGATGCCGACTCGTGCTTCTGAATCGATCCGGCTCAGCTGTTCGCTTACAGGGTACGGATTCCCGATGTACCGGGCGCAACCGTCCAGTTGATACGGGTCTTTGTACGGCGCATGCCCTACCGCAAAAAAGAGGGCGTCGTATACCGTGTCCCCCCATCCACTTTCCTGTGTGGACAGTTTGTACAAAAGCGGGCCGTCCTCTATTGTCTCCATGACCTTCACGTTGTCTGCGTGTTCGTGCAGGACCGTGACCTGCGGGTGGTTGTAATACGGCTTGAAATATTCGTTCAAGTACTCCCCGTAAACCGCCCGGGGGATCAAGCCTTCAAAGTTCTCAGCTTTTGGGCGGTGTTCCGCAAGCCACCGTTCAAAATGCAAGGGGTCCGTCCGATCTGCGCTCAATGTGTCCGGAGACGAATTCAACATCAACGTGACATCATCCGGTGCATACGGCATGCCGGCTCCTAAAACTGGGCGGGGTTCAAAAACTGTGATGTGGTCTTCTGGTTTAAGGGCATGGTGTTCCAACAATCCTTTCAATAGGGTTGAACCAGCCACTCCTCCACCGATAATCGCTGTTTTCATTTTGTCACCTGCTATGTAATATTCATTCTTACTCCCATCTTACCACGAGAAACCGCAGCATATCTCGTTAATTTGAACAAAAATTAGAAATCTTTTTGAACAGCAAAAAACCATCTCAACAAAATTCATTGACAGCGTTTGCCGAAACCGCTATGTTAACCTTAATAACACGTTTCATAAACTGATACACTAATTCATTTTTCACTTTAAGGAGGAGCTGCTTGGCCAGTATCTTTATTCCGGAATCCATATTGTAAAACAAACAGCTATTTGCACTATATTTTAGGAGGATTATTCGTGGGACAAAATGTAAACGTTAACGTGTGAAAAAGCAGGCCCTTTGGTTTGCGCGATCAAATTGGTTACAAGATTGGAAATATTGAAACGGTTTAACTTTCGGATTTGCCTGTACTTATTTCATGGTTTTTTATTCAAATGTGTTGGGCGTCAGCCCTGCTATCATAGGTGTGTTGTTCGGGGTCGTCCGTTTGATGGTCGCCTTCACGGACGTCGGCATGGGTGCCATTGCCGATAACTCGAAGACAACGGCGAACGGAAAATTCAAACCTTGGTTGAAACGAATCGCCATACCAGTCGGTGTCGCCAGCCTTATGATGTACAACATCTTCATTATGGACTGGCCGCTGACCGCTAAAATCATTTATATATTTATCTCGTACTTATTACGGAGAAGCATTTGCTACACAGCCATCAACATTCCTTACGGTTCTCTGGCGTCCGTCATCACTTCGGATCCGACCGGCCGTGCGAAATTGTCGACTTTCCGTGCAATCGGTTCTTCCCTGACGGCTGTCATCATCAGTTTTGTCGTGCCAGCTGTCGTCTATACACAAAGCGGCCAGGTCATTCCGGCGAACTTCTTCTGGTTGTCCATCATTTTAGGCGCCGGAGCCGCACTTTGTTATTTCATCTGCTACCTCATGGTGGAAGAACGGGTGGACTTGCCGGACGCGACAGAAAAATTCAGTTTTTCTGTTTTCTTCAGTGAATTGAAAGGGTTGTTCAAAGACAAAGGATTCTTAGACCTGATGTTGTCCACGATGTTCCTGTTGCTGGGTGCCATCGCATTTAGTCAGTTGTTGCAGTATTTGTTCCTGGATTATTTCCAAGACACCACTTACCTGCCTATGCCGGGTTGGCCTTTTCCTTCAGCGGGATCTTCGTTGCTCCTTTTGTAGGGAAAATCACACAAAAATTCGGAAAAAAAGAAGCGGGTTCTGTTTCGTTGATCGTAGCCGGTTCACTTTATGTGCTGGCATATTTCCTGCAGATCCGCAATCCGCTTATCTACGTAGGATTGGTTTTGGTGAGCAGCTTGAGCATGGGGTACTACATGATGGCTACGTATTCTTATGTAACCGATGTCATCGTTGACTACCAAATCAAAACGAACGAAAAGACGGCACCATCTACGCAGTGTATTCTTTCATCCGTAAGGTAGGTCAGGCATTGGCCGGCCTTATCGCAGGTTCCTCACTGACTTGGATTGGTTACCAAGAATCCGTCGGTGCCCAGCCAGTCGTCCAAAACCCGGACGTGCAGGAAGGCATCTACAGCCTTGCCACGTTGGTTCCCGGCATTGCTTACTTGCTTGCTGGTTTGACGTTGTTGTTCTTGTACCCGCTTGGAAAAAAACAAGTAGAGAAGAACCAAGAAATTCTAAATCAATAAAAGACATGCACAATTAAAGGCAGGAGGCTGCATTAGCCCCCTGCCTTTTTTGTGTGCGTACTTTTTATTAACGGGTTTTTACAATCAGATCAATCGCTTCTTGGATGGACTGTTCTGCACTTTCTCCATCAGCTTCTCTGTCACTCACACACTGCGCCAAATTTTCCGCAACGATCAACCCAATCGCCCGGTTGATGCTGGAGCTGATGGCCGTCAACTGGGTGACAACGTCTTTGCAGTCTTTTTCTTCTTCCATCATTTTCAAGACCCCGCGGATTTGACCTTCCGATCGTTTCAACCGGTTGATCACCTTTTTGTTATACAGCGAGCTCATTCCGTTTCCCCTCTCCAGGCAGACATCCCACCCATGACATTGGTGACGTCATAGCCGTTTTGAGCCAGCTGCTGGCAAGCCAAGGAAGAGCGCCCGCCGCTGTGGCAGATGACATAATACGACTTGTCTTTATCCAATTCCGTCGGGAACTGGCTTAACGGAACGGATGTTGCTCCTGGGATATGGCCGCTTGCAAACTCGTCGTCTTCTCGGACGTCGATAATGTGAATGTCTTTATTTTTGCGGTACAGTTCGTCAAATTCAGGCATGGAAATGGAATTAAACATTTTTTATCTCATCCTTTTTCTTGTGTATGTTTTCAGGTTTGACGGTCGAATACAATGCGAATGCACCGTCCAAGTTTTTCACAGTGAATCCATTTTGCTTCATGATTCGTTCAGCGATGTAGCTTCGTTGTCCGCTGTGGCAACTGACGAGATAGGATTGATGTTTATCCAATTCATCCAAGCGCCCACGCAAGTCATTCAATGGGATATTGACCGCACCCGGCATCTCGCCGTTGTTGGCAATTTCTTCTTCGCCACGGACATCCAGCAGTGTCCACCCGTTTTCCTGCAGCTCTTCCACTTCATACCATTGTGCGGTATCGCTGAAACCTTCTACGATGTTGATGGCTGCGTATCCGGCCATATTGACCGGGTCTTTGGCCGAACCGAACGGCGGTGCATACGTCAATTCCAATTCAGGCAAATCATGGACAGCCAAGCCGCCTTTTATGGCTGTGGCAATTACATCGATCCGTTTGTCGACGCCTTCTTTACCGACCGCCTGGGCACCGTAAATGTCTCCGGTTTCCGGGTGGAACAACAGTTTCAATACAATGGTTTCAGCTCCAGGATAATACCCCGCGTGGTGTTTGCTTTGGATATGGACGGCTTTGTATTCTTTTCCGGCTTGTTGCAACTGGCGTTCGTTCAATCCGGTGGAAGCCCCCACTAAATCAAATACGCGTACAATGGCCGTACCGATGCTGCCTTTGTTTTTTCTCTCATGACCGGCAATGACATCCGCCACTTGTCGACCTTGACGGTTTGCTGGAGACGCCAAGGCAATCATGGTGTCTTCTCCCGTCAACTGCTGTTTCACGATGATGGCATCCCCGATGGCATAAATGTCGGATTCGCTTGTTTCATAGTATTCGTCCACCAAAATGCCGCCACGCATCCCGGTTTCGATTCCGGCTGTCTCAGCCAGCTTGGACTCCGGACGCACACCCACTGACATCAACGTCAGATCACTTTCCAACCGCTCGCCATTTTGCAGAACCACCACATGGCCTTCTTCTTCAAAGGATTCCGCAGCCACGCCGGTGTACAGTTTCACACCTTTTTCTTCCAACTCTTTGGTGATATAAGCAGCCATTTCTTCGTCGAACGGCGGCAGTACATGCGGCGCCATTTCCACCACCGTCACATCGAGTCCACGGTGATGCAGGTTCTCTGCCATTTCCAATCCGATGAATCCGGCCCCGATGACGGTGGCTTTTTCCGGTCGGTTTTGTTCGATGTACTCCGTGATGGCGTCCACATCCGGAACATTCCGCAGCGTGAAGACGTTCGTCGCTTCTTCCAACCCTTCCGTCGGCGGAACAAACGGTTTGGCTCCCGGCGAGAGGATCAATTTGTCATACTCAAGAGGGTATGTGCCGTCTTCGCTTTTCACTGTGACCGTTTTTGCTTCAGGATCGATTGACAAAGCTTCACTGTTGACGCGGACGTCCAGGTTAAAGCGTGCGTTCAGAGCTTCCGGCGTCTGCACCATCAGTTTGCTGCGGTCCGTGATTTCTCCGCCCACATAATAGGGCAAGCCGCAGTTGGCAAAGGAGACATAGGGTCCTTTTTCCAAAATGACAATTTCTGCTGATTCATCCAGTCTTCTGAGACGGGTAGCAGCAGACATACCGCCTGCCACTCCTCCGACAATCACTACTTTCACTATAGTTTTCCTCCTCTTTTTGGTCCGGTCCAAGCACGCATGCCGCCTTTAACGTTTACGACGTCATAACCGTTCGCCTTCAACTGTTTTGCTGCTCGCTTGCTGCGCATGCCGCTTGCACAAATCACATACGCCTTGTGTTTCGGTTCGTAACGATTAATTTTGTGCAGGGGGACATTTTTCGCTCCCGGGATGTGGCCGCCTTTGAATTCTTCGGGTGTGCGCACATCCAGGATCAACGGTTTTTCATTTAACTTGTTTTCCAACTCTTTTGTTGAAATGGAAGGGGTTCTTGAAAAGAACATGCACACTCTCCTTATTTTTCTGCGATTTTTTTCTCGAGGTAGTCTTTCAATACTTCTTTTGGATGGGCACCGATAATTTTTTCCATCGGTTGACCGTCTTTGAATAAAATCATCGTTGGAATGCTTTGGATACCGAACTCAGCCGCCGTCGCTTCGTTTTCATCGATGTTCAATTTAGCGATTTTAACTTCTTCGCCCATTTCTTCGTCCAGTTGTTCCAAGATTGGAGCGATCATCCGGCAAGGTCCACACCATGGCGCCCAAAAATCAACCAACGTCAAACCGTCTTTTACCTCGTTCATTAGTGTTGCATCGGTTACTTGTACTGTCATGTATAAAGTCATCCTTTCAAAAATAGGTGTTTTTTAATCGTTGTACCTAGTATACCCCATAGGGTATCTCGTGTCAAGAAGGGAAACTTATTTTTTAAAAGTACAACGAAGAATTCCCGCCTGAAACGAGACGATTTCCCTTATCTGAATTTTCTGATTTAAATTGATTAAAAAACACTAAAAAAGTTTGTACTCAGCAAAGGAAACGGTTACAATAGAGTTGTGAAATACTTTACATGGAAATTGTCGCAACAGTATTTAAGTATGTTTTTCTGATGGGTGGAAACACAGGCGGAGAGGTCCGTCTCTGTTTCTAAAAACAAACATAAAAGGAGCGAACATCATGTTTCAGTTGAAAGATAAAGTTACGGTGGTCACAGGGGCAGCTTCAGGAATCGGGCTGGCAACGGCGGTAGCATTTGCGGAAAAAGGCGCCAAAGTGGTTCTTTCCGATTACGACAGTGAAAAAGGGGAAGCACGGACGAATGAGCTGAAAGAAAAAGGTCACGACGTGCTGTTCATCAAAACAGATGTGTCCAAGGAACAAGAAGTGAAAGAGTTGATCGAAAAAACCGTAGATCAGTTTGGACGCATCGATGTCATCGTCAACAACGCCGGTGTCGGTGCACAAGGTGACATGCACGAGACCTCCGATGAAGAATACAAACGCGTCATCTCCATCAACCAAGACGGAGTATTCTATGGTTCGAAATATGCGGTTCAGCAAATGCTGAAAACCGGAGGCGGTGTCATCATCAACATGAGCTCCATCCTCAGCTTAGTTGGAGAACCTACTGCGTTCGCCTACAATGCTTCTAAGGGCGCGGTACGATTGATGACCCAATCCATGGCGTTGCGCTACGCGAAGGACAACATCCGCGTCACCGCCATCGCTCCGGGGTACGTAGAAACAGGTATGGTCAACAAAGAAGCATTGGGTGAATACTACGATGGATTGGTTGCCAAACACCCAATTGGCCGCTTGGGACAACCAGAAGAAATCGCCCATGCCGTGGTCTTTGCGGTAGAGAACGAATTCGTAACCGGCATCACGATTCCGGTCGAAGGCGGCTACACCGCTCAATAAATAAACATAAAAAATTAGGCTGGGACGTTTGTCTCAGCCTTTTTTATGTTGTTATTTTCCGGGTCACTTGTGCTTTCAAGCAGATTTTCTCCTGACCGATTTGAATATCCAACTCTTCCCCCGACACTTTTTGTCCCGTCAGTTCATTTTGTTGGATAGTGATGTGGAGCCGGCGCCCTCTATAGACATACGGAAAGAAGCATTCTTCCCAAAAACTTGGCAACAACGGACGGAAAGACAATACCCCGTTCTTTTCCGTGATACCAGCAAATCCTGCAACAACCATCAGCCACATGCCGCCTAAGGCTCCCGCATGGACACCATCCAGTGAAGTCGTTGGAGCGCTGTCGAAATCAATGTCCAGTTCTTCTTCAAAGAACTGTTCGCCTTTTTCCCTTTCGCCGTTTCGCAGGCAGACAATGCTGTGGATGCATTTGCTTAAAGAAGAATCGTGGATGGTCCGGGCTTCATAGTAGTCCAAATTTTTCTTGGCCGTTTCCGCATCAAACAACTCCGGCAGCACATACAGCAGCATCACCACATCTGCCTGTTTCAACACTTGCCGTTCGTTGACTTCTTCGCGGGAAAACTCTGTCAAAATCAACTGTTTGCCGGCTGATTCTTTGTAGCGGCGGATATCCAATTCCGGCAAAGTCAAAAACGTGTCGTCTTGGGGAAGAATCCCCTCCCTGTTTGGAGACGGCAGGTACAGCCGGTCCAAAAATGCTTCGGCCTCAAAACGCAGCGAGTCGTCTTCGTCGATAAACTGCAACGCGGACTGCACATTGTAATAAGCCGTGTAGTTGGTGTAGGCATTGTTGTCGACAAATTCGGTGTATTCATCCGGACCGATGACGTTCTTGATTCCCCATTTTTCCTCTTCCCTGTTTTCTGTGCCAATTCTTCCTAGAAGGAAACCGACGCATCGCTCTTCGTGCTCGGATCCAATTCATAACTCTTGAATGTCACTTCTACTTCGTCTTTGTGCTCGAATTTCTCGATTGCCTGTTCCAGCACGCGTTTGCCAATATAACAAAATGGGCATACAAAATCAGATCATACTTCAATGTTCAATCCATCCACCTCTTCTTGTAAAAAGTAAGTTGTTTTTATGATTTATACTAGAGGTTTTGAGTTGGGAATGCAACGATGGAATTTTTTTGAGGGGCATCAATCTGAAAGCAAAATAAACCAGCGTTTGGCATCTATAAAACTACTTTAAGCAACTCTCAATCGGCAGCGCAAAATCCTATGTTATAATGAACCGAACGTCAATTTTAGGAGGCAGTGAATATGAAAGATCCAAATTGCCTATACTGCGTAGAAGGCGAATTGCTCGCAGACTTCGGTTATCCCTGCGTGGAACTCGATTACAGCAAGGTTTATGTGTTCAAAGAACAGAGCCACAAAGGACGCGTCATCGTGGCATCCAACAAGCACGTCAGCGAACTGGTCGATTTGAGCGACGAAGAACGCAACGGCTACTTCTCTGATGTCGACAAAGTCGCAAAAGCTTTGCACAAAACGTTCCAACCTGACAAAATCAACTATGGCGCATATGGCGACACCGGCCGTCACCGGCACTTCCACCTAGTTCCAAAATACAAAGACAAAGTGGAATGGGGCACGCCGTTCGCCATGAATCTTCAAGAAACATTCCTCACTGACGAAGAATACGAGACGTTGGCCGAACAAATCCGGACCAATCTTTAATCCAACAGCACCAAGAGGCGCTTCACTAGTTGAGCGGCTTCTTAGTGTATACCGAATTTTGAAGGAGGCGGCAGCGATGAAACTGGTCAGCAGTACGGAAAAATGGAATCAGGCAGCGGCTTTTTATGTACGGATGGAAGTGTTTGTGTTGGAGCGGGGCATTGCATTGGAAGAAGAATTCGATGCCTTTGATCGTGACGATACCCTCTATCTCGTTCTCTACGATGAAAACAAACCCGTCGCGACCGGACGCTACTTAAAAATAGACGCCGACACCATTCGGCCGGGGCGCATCGCAGTCCTTCCTTCCCACCGCGGAAGAGGACTTGGAAAGAGAATTGTAGAGGAAATGGAAGCTGTGGCAAAAAAAGAACAGTGCACCACTTCAGTGATTCACGGTGAAATGACCGCCGCTCCTTTTTATGAAAAACTAGGGTACGTGAAAGTTTCAGAACCGTATTACGAAGACGGTGCTCTCTGTGTGACGCTGGAGAAACGCTTGCGACCAAATCATTCTAGTTTGGTGAAATAATTTGGTCGTAGACTGTATTTGTTCAAAGTTGATTTGGTAAAGCAAAAAGACCGGAAATATTTCCGGTCTTTTTGCTTGCTTACTTTCTATCGCTTTGATTCTCGTCAGTTTTCTTCTTTTTGAACAGATTTTTTCTCTCTGAAGGACGGTTGTATCTTCGTTTAAGGAAAATCGCCAGTCACACAACCAATCCGATGATTAGCAGGAACGGAACCGCATAAACCAGCCAAATCAGCGCGTCTTGAATCCAGTAATAAAAAGCAAACACAGAATCGACGAAAGCTTCTTTCGCCCGCTGCCAGAAAGAGAGGTCCTTTCCGCGATGACATCGGACAATTGGTCTTCAATCAACAAGATTTCTTCGACCGTCTCGGCTTGTTCCAATAGGGTGTTCAATCGTTCTTCTTTGGTCTGTAACACACGGATGCGCGTTTCCGTGTCGCGGTAATCTTGGGTAACGTCTTCGGTACCGATGCGTTCACTGGTTTTGACCGCTTCTGTTCCTTCCAAATCTTCCAAAAATGCGTCCAATGCATCCGTCGGCACCCGGAAAGTGTAACTAATTTGGCGGTACTGTCGGTTGGTGTCCCCTGGAGTGAAGTTCCCGGAAGGCGTGTAACTGGTCTCGTAGGAGTGCTCCACATACGCTTCATGCTTTTCTACGAGTTCCGTGACTTGTGTGGTCATCCCGGAAAAATCCAATGTCTCGTAGGCAACCTCCACTGTTTGAACTACTTTTTCTCCGATCAAGTTCTCTTCTTCCGAAACGTCGGTGACCGTTTCTCCTGTACCCTGTTCCCGGTTTTCGGAGTAGCCTCCAGGAACGGCCATATCCTCGGTCTGCATGGTTCCTTCCCGCGTACAAGCGCCCAACAACAGTAAACACATCAACATGAAAACGACGGTCCTTTTTTTCATTCCCGTTCCCACTTTCCCTTGTGTAGTTGTGCCACCTATTCGTTTTTATCGTATCATCTTTCCGGTTTGAAAGCGATACGGCAAATTGATCCGACATTTCCATTTAAATTGATTGAAGCATATAAAAAAACTCTACCTGGATTGGCAGAGTCTTTCGTATTGGTTTGTATGGCCGTGTCACCGGCATCCCCGGCCGGTCGGTATGTACACGTCTTGCTCAATAACTTTGAGAGTATTGATTGGGAGTTGCCAATTGATCGATGCGATCCGGCTGGAAACCAGCAAACGGCGCATGCTGCTCCCCTTTTATAACTGGGACGGATTGAAAGCCCATGTTTTTTACTTCTTCCCATGCGGCATCAGAAGCCAAGATGTCTTTTTCTTTATACGAAATGCCCATCACGTCCATATATTTCTTCGTGTAATAACAGCGCACACAGCCCGGTTTAGTATACACAACGATTTTTTCCATCTCAGATTCCTCTCCTTTAGAATCCCCTGTTCATTATAAAAGTCGCCTTTGATTTGTCCATATGTGGTAACGTCTCATCTATTATAGCACAAAATGTTGTGCTGTTCCCCTCTTCCGGTCAAACAATTTTAAACCAAAAAAGTGCTGACAGGTTCTTTCCCTGTCAGCACTGGTGTTTCCTCGCTTACAACAAAGCTTCCGTTTCTTTTTTCACCTGCTGCAAAAACCGAATCGTTTCTTTCGAAAACGGGTGGCGGATGCCGCATCCTGGAGTCAAAATCAGGTGTTTGCCTTTTGTTTCTGTGATGCTGCGGTAAATTTGATGACGAAGCTGGTTGCGGCGGTCATGAGTCACATCCATGCGCGCAATGCCGCCCATCACGCATTTTTGGGTGTAAGCCATGCCTTCTTTCAATTCCGGCAGGGTTTCCCATACGTGCCAGTTGAACACGTCCACTGGATAGTCTTTCAATAAGCTGAACATACTGTCGTTTCCGTGCGCATGCAAGGCATTGAACCAGCCTTTTTCTGCGCCTTCCAACACCTGCAGGTCGTACGGCACCCCGTACGTCCGGTATGCCTCTTCCGAGAGTTTCTCATAAGAACTCATTTGCGAAGCAAAGTAAACGCCGGCTGCGCCCATTTCAATCGCTTTGGCGGAAAGAGCAGCTGTGGTGGCCGCGATATTTTTCAGTGCTTGATGCACATAACTTGCTTCATCGATGGCAAGATGTTCTTTCAACTTTCCTTGACTCAACTTGTCGGCTGTCGTCAAGGGGCTGAACACCGTCATGATGACCGGCGCTTCCTCATCGATTTTTTGAAGGACCAACTCCAAATGTTTCAATTCATGAGCCAGTGCTCCTTCTTCGATGGACATTTCCGGAACATCCGCCCAGTCCTCATACGACTGGATCGGTGTTTCCACTACTTTGGCCACGCCACCGGCAGCCACTTCAGAGAAATCAATGCGACAACCATAGTCTTCCACCGCATACATGCCGTTGTTCATCGTTTTGATGAAATCCAAATCATATTTTTTGAATAACGCGTATGTTTCTTCTGCAATTTGTTCAGGATTCCGGTCTTTTTCCGGGACATGCGTCCAAAAAGAAATTGGATACATGTGACAAAAAAATCGCCCTGCATGCGTCATGCGCAGACGATTCCACCATTAAAACAAACAATTGCTCGCATTAAACCATTGTACCATACTATATCGAATAAAATATATCAGAAACGTCAGAACACTGTCAATACTTACGTAAAATAAGTAGTTTTTTAGCCACCATTGTTCCACGTGAAACAATTTTAAAATTACCGGCATAACAGGCAGGAAATACCGACAAAAAAAGCCTCAAAACGGGAAGAAACCTTTTCACCGTTTTGAGACCTGCACATGCCGGAACGCAATGGGTTATGAGGGGCTCGAACCCCCGACCCGCTGATTAAGAGTCAGCTGCTCTGCCAACTGAGCTAATAACCCTTGTTATTTGTATTATACAGTATAGCACCAGGATTTTTCCTCCGCAAGAATATGCACTTAGCCTTTCCAGACTCACTTTAGCTGATCCAACAAAAAAAGCGGCCGCAACCGGCCGCCTTGTCTTTTCTGTTATGCACCTGGTGGAATCTGTTCTTCCGGATAATACGCGAGGGAGGAAAACTTGTTGTATTCTTTGATGAACAACAACTTGACCGTTCCCCGCGCACCACTCCGGTTTTTCTCGATGATGACTTCCACCACGTTGTCATCCGCAACTTCCTCTTCTTCTTCGCCTTCTTCTTTCCGATAGTAGTCTTCACGGTACAAGAACCCGACGATGTCCGCATCCTGCTCGATCGAACCGGATTCCCGCAAATCACTCAAAATCGGGCGCTTGTCTTGACGTTGTTCCACACTACGAGACAACTGAGACAACGCAATCACCGGACAAGACAATTCTTTTGCCAATTTTTTCAATTGACGGGAAATTTCCGATACTTCCTGCTGGCGGCTTTCGCGGCCGCTTCCTTCGATAAGCTGCAGGTAGTCGATGACGATCAACCCTATGCTGCCCCGTTCTTGTTTCAAACGGCGGCATTTGGCACGAATCTCAGCGGTCCGGATACCCGGCGTGTCGTCAATATAGATGTTGGCACGGGACAAGCTGCCCATCGCCACTATCAGACTTTGCCATTCCTCTTCTGTCAACGAACCGGTCCGCAGGTTGGAGGCGTGGATGCTTCCTTCCGCACACAACATCCGGTTGACCAACTGTTCGGCACTCATCTCCAGGCTGAAAATGGCTACCGATTCATCGGTTTTTGTCCCGATGTTTTGACAGACATTCAACGCAAAGGCCGTCTTCCCTACCCCCGGACGGGCAGCCAGGATGATCAACTCATCAGGGTGAAGTCCCGCAGTGATTTCATCCAACGCTTTGTATCCGGTCGACAATCCCGTAATTTCTTCATCGTTTTGATACAATTGGTCGATTTGAGCGATGGAGCGGTTCAACACTTCGGATATCGGTGTGAATCCTGCTCGGTTTCGCTTTTCGGATACTTCCAGAATACTCCGTTCCGCTTCATCCAAGATGAACGGCACGTCATCTGCTTCTTCGTAGCCCTTTGCAGCAATGTCGGTGGCGGCATGAATCAACCGGCGTAATATCGCTTTTTCTTCGACAATTTTGGCATAGTACTCCATATTGGCTGCCGTTGGGACGGATACAGCCAAATCAGCCAAGTACGGCATTCCCCCAACGTCTTCCAATTGGTGTTTGTTTTCAAGCGTATTGGTGATGGTGACCACGTCAATCGCTTCGTTGCGTTCATTCAACTCCACCATCGCTTGGAAAATCAACTGGTGACTTCTTCGATAAAAATCTCTCGGTTCTATGAATTCCATCGCAGCCACGAGCGTATCAGGGTTCAAGAAAACCGAACCCAGGACCGCTTGCTCTGCTTCTATATTTTGCGGTGGTAAACGATCTTGAAATGCTTCGACTGCCAAATCTCTCTTCCTCTCCTTACACCAAACCAATATCTAGTTCAAATTCTCTATTCGTTATTTTACTTTATTTTTTGACAAAAGTACACTCCACAAAGAGAACGCACGTTCGTTTACGGATAATTGTGATTTTTTGTTCACGGGTAGGCCGTTCGGTATTCATTTTATCCACATGTGCATAACTTTTTCACTTTCATTTTATCCACATTTATATGGAAGACGCAGAAAAAAGTTGTGCACATGTGGACGGTTGTTTTCTTCTGGCCACTTTCCAAAGTCAAAAAAAGACCCCCGAAAGTCAGATGCAATCGCGTGACTTTCGGGGGAATCGGTTGTTAGTTATCAGCCAACACACGGACGGTCAATTCAGCCGTCACATCTCGGTGTAATTTGACATCCATTTTCTGCGTTCCCAGTGAACGCATTGGGGTTTTCATGTCAATTTTGCGTTTGTCCAGCTCTACACCAAGCTGTTTCTTGGCGGTTTCTGCGATTTGTTTGGTCGTTACAGAACCAAACAACCGGCCGTCTTCTGCGGCTTTCGCATGGATTTCAATGGCATTCTCGTCTTTTTCAAGAATTTCTTTCAAACGTTCGGCTTCAGCCAGCTCTTCTGCTTCTTCACGCTTTTGCGCGTTCTTTTTCGCTTCAAGCTCTTTCATGTTCCCTGGAGTGGCTTCTTTAGCCAGACCGCGTTTCAACAAAAAGTTGTTTGCGTAACCATCCGGAACATTTTTCACTTCGCCTTTTTTGCCTTTTCCTTTGACGTCTTTCAGAAAAATTACTTTCATGTCATCTTCCTCCTTTAATTATTCATCCAGTTCTTCTTGTAGGATGCGGACCAATTCTTCTTTCACTTCTTCAACGGTCTGCTCTTTGATTTGAGTAGCCGCATTGGATAAATGGCCTCCGCCGCCCATTTTTTCCATGATGAACTGGACATTGACATTGCCTAAACTCCGAGCACTGATCCCCACAGTGTTTTCGTCACGCCGCGTAAGGACGAACGCTGCTTCCACCCCGGACAACGACAGCATTGTGTCCGCTGTTTGAGCGGTCACAACCGGTGAATATATGCGGTCGTTTTCCCCAGAGGCAATGGCCAGCCCTCTGCGGACGAATTCCATTGTAGAGATGAGATGGCTGCGTTGCAAGTACACTTCTGGTTCTTCTTTCAGCAATTTTTGAATCATCGTGCTGTCTGCACCGACGGATTGTAGGTAACTTGCCGCATTGAAGGTACGAGAACCTGTACGCAGGGAGAAGTTGTTGGTATCCACCACAATCCCGCCCAGCAAAGCTGTCGCTTCGATTTTAATGATCGGGTCTCCTTCATCAGAAACATATTCAAACATTTCCGTGACGAGTTCCGCAGTAGATGACGCATACGGTTCAATATAAACCAGCATAGGATTCTCCGGAAATTCTTCGCCTCTTCGGTGGTGGTCGATGATGACACTCTTTTTCGTCTTCTGGAGCAGTTCTGGCGCGATGGACATCGAAGGCTTATGATGGTCCACCAAGACCACTAAACTGTTCTCTGTGACCATTTCCTTGGCTGCTTGAGGCGTGATGATGTACCGGCTGAGTTGGTTGTCTTTTTCAACTTCGTTCATCAGTTTCCGGACGTCTGTTGCCAAATCATCCGGGTCAACCACTACCCAGCATTCTTTCCGGTTCATCTGAGCGATTCGCCGAATCCCTAAAGAAGAACCCAGCGCATCAAAGTCGGGATGTTTGTGTCCCATGACAAAAACCGTCTCGCTTTGGCGAATCAAATCCCCCAATGCTTGACTGATCATCCGGGATCGGACACGTGTCCGTTTTTCCATCGGATTGGTTTTTCCGCCGTAGTAACGCGGATCGCCGTCAAATGGACGGACAATCGCCTGGTCACCGCCTCGTCCCAAAGCCAAATCGAGGTTGTTTTGGGCCACTTCCGACAGTTTATCAAAAGAAGTTTCGCCATAAGACAACCCGATACTGATGGTCAGCGGCAGATTGCGTTTCGATGTGCGTTCGCGAATGCCGTCAATGACGCTGAACCGTTCGGCTTCCAACCGTTCCAATTCGCTCCGATCCATTAATAGGAAGTAGCGGTCATCTGAAATACGCTTGTAGAAAATGTTGTGCTGTTTGCACCAGTTGGACAAATACGTCGCCATCAAGTTATCGAAGTTGGACACGCTGCGGTCATCCAGACCTTGCGTGAGTTCGTCGTAGTTATCCAAGAAGAGGTATCCCAAAACCGGGCGGCTCTCCTCGTATTTTTCTTCAATCTGTGCGTACTGGGTGACGTCCAGCATGTAAATCGCATGGATGTCCTCTTGCCTATAAACTTGGTAGATATTGTCATTCCAACGTATGGTGAATGAGTCTTCTTCCTCATCATTCAGTAGTTTTTCAGACAACTCCTCGTCCACTTCAGACAAGTTTCTCCCTAATATGTCTTCCTCTTGATTGAACTGAGCAAGCATATAAGGATTGATCCATTCCACTTCATCTTCTGGATTCAACAGAATGATTCCGATTGGCATCTTAATTAATGCTTCCTGCTCTCCTCGTTTGATTCGGTAAGACAAATTGATGATGTATTGATTAATATTTGAAAAAATGTCTTGTCCTACTTTTCGTAGAAGGAAAATAGTGACGATAAACAACAGCAACAAAGCGAATCCCAGCCACATGTTTGCCAGGAATCCAATAATCACTGCCAACGCCTGCACAATCGCCACAAGGGTAAGCATTAAACGGAAAGATGGATCGTCTGTGAAACGTGGAAGTCTTTCTTCTGATTTATTTTCCATAATGTCTCCTTTTAACGCTTTCAACATTAGTGCTATTTTACCACTTTTTATGCGGTTATTCTATAGCTTGAGGGAGCATTATTCTGCTCATGGGGCTTTCATGTTTCACGTGAAACATATGGAACCCAAAGCGTTGGTTGTGTGCCGCATGGACGCACAATCCTGTTTTTTGCGATAAGAAAAAGAGGCTGGTGTCTATCCCAGCCCCTAATATAAATGGTTCTATAATATTTGGTGTTGGTGAATCAAATGGTTCACCGGCACCTTTTGTGTGTTTAAAATGTAAAAAGGCCAGTGAACCCCTATAATTAAGTTACCACAACCAAACGATAGGAGGATTCACATGACCCA